>CBFGPY010000731.1:0-2003 GCA_965650755.1 uncultured Chromatiaceae bacterium
AGTTACCAGCGCCATTTTTTGTTATTGCCACGCAAAATCCACAGAACTATAGCGGCACCAATGCCCTGCCCGAATCACAACTTGACCGTTTTATGTTGCGGCTCAGCCTGGGTTTTCCCGACCGGGCGGCCGAGCTCCAACTGCTGCAACAACCAGCTGGCCGTACGGCAGCCTTACAGGCGATATTAAATCCAGTGACGTTACTTGAATTACAGCAGGCGGTTGACGAAGTACATTGCAGCGAGCCGCTATTGCTCTATGTACTCGATTTAGTCAGTAATAGCCGTAGCCGCCAGGACATGCAGGCGTTGTCGCCGCGAGCGGCCAAGGCATTGGTCCGGGCCGGCCGTGCTTACGCTTTAATCTGTGGTCGCAGTTTTGTGACGGCCGATGATATCCGGCATATTTTTCCGGCGGTGGCAGAACACAGGCTGCATCCTGGCGGCCATGCCGGTGCCAGCAACGCCAGCACTTTGCTGCTGCAGCAAACGCCCTGTCAGATTTAGCATGAGCACCATTTTCAGCCAGCTCAGGGCCAGGGTCCGACAACGTGTCTGGCTTTATCTGGACCAACGCAGTCCTGCTGCGTCACAACAGACCTTGCGTCAGCGCGCTTTATTTGTATTTCCGACGCCTTTTGGTTTTGCCGTGCTGGCTTTAGTTGTCCTGCTGTATATTTTGGGCACTAACTATCAGAATAATCTGGTGATCTTGCTTGGCTATCTGCTGTTGGTGCTTTGCCTCGCCACTATTTTGCTCGCCTTTTTTAATCTGCACCATTTAACAGTGCAGGCACAACAATCACCCGCAGATGTCTGCGCCGGTCATGATATTCAGTTGTTGCTGCAGCTAAAACGTGCAACAAGCCAGCCGCAGGCGCTTTATATCGGCTGGCATAACCAACCCATGGCGCTGGTCAGCGGTGACAGCCATCTATTGCACCTGGCTGCGCCACGGCGGGGTTATTATCAAATTCCGCGCCTCAAACTACAGTCGGTTTACCCTTTTGGCCTGGTCCGTTGCTGGAGTTATGTCCGGCTTGATTGCTGGTATTGGGTTTTTCCAATGCCGCAATTGTCACCTTTCAGTACGCAGCAAGATGCAGAAAACAGCGGCAACCGCGAGGAATGGTCGGGACAACGCCAATATCAGCCCGGTGACGCCTGGCGGCAGCTCGACTGGAAACGTTACAGCCGGCAGCAACAATTATTGGTCCACCAGTATAGTGCCGTGAGCCAGCCCACAGCCGAGCTCTGGTTAAGTCCGGATCCCAGAATTGAAAATTTGGAAGCTCAGTTGTCTGATCTGACGGCAAGAGCACAGCTGTTTGAGCAACGTGCGCAGCCATTTGGCCTGCGACTGGCCCGCCGGGAAGTGCCAATTGGTGTGGGGCCGGCGCATTTGCGTCAGGTGTTACAGGAGCTGGCTTTATGCTGACGCATAACCCGGTGTTGTTCCAGGCCGTGCAATGGCGACTGTGGCTGTTTCAATTATTGTTGTGGGCACTGCTGTTGCCGGCTTATACCCCCTGGAGCCTGGCGGTGTTCGCGCTGTTGTTGCTGGCAAAGCTGTGGCAATTATATCGAAACGCCAAACCATGGAGCCTGGGTTACAGCAATCTGCTGGCCGGCGCTATGTTGCTGGCTCTGTCGCTGAGTGCACGCGACCTTGGTGTAATGCATCTGATGTTTCATTTTCTGTTACTTGCTGCAGTGCTGCGCTTGTTGGGGCTGACACCACAGCGTCGGTCCGATGTGATTCAACTCATCTGGGTGCACTATTTCCTGCTCGCCTGCGCTTTGATCCTGCACCGACCCTTCGGACTATCGCCGCAGGCCCGCGCGCTCGGCCTGACGTTGTTCGCCGCGCTGGCGGCCAACGCCATCATCTGCGGCGTGTTCTCGCATCCGGTCGATCGCTATCAGAGCCGGCTGGTGCTGCTGGTGCCGTTCGCCGTCACGGTGATCGTCGCGCGCCGTTTCATGGTGCGGACGCCGGCGTCC
>CBFGPY010000732.1:0-2003 GCA_965650755.1 uncultured Chromatiaceae bacterium
TAATAAAGTCAGCGGCCGTACCACACCACCGTTGGCAATGGCTGAATACACCCTTGCCATTTGTACAGTTGTCACAGACAGACCATAGCCGAACGACAAAGTCGCCCGTTCGAAGTCCGACCAACGCGCCTGTTCACGCAACATACCGGCACTTTCACCAATCAAACCCAAACCGGTTTCAGAACCCAGGCCCATTTGATAATACATATTGAGTAAATCTTCGTGCGGCATCCCCAGCGCCAGTCTGGTCACACCAATATTGGACGATTTGCGCATAATACCGGTCAGGTCCAGGTCGCCATAACCATTGGTATCCCGCACCCGGCCACCGCCGACGGCAATAGCACCATGGCCTGTGGCAATCACTGTATTCATATTGGCAGTGCCGTTTTCCAGCGCGGCCAGCACCGGTAATGGTTTAATCGTGGAACCTGGTTCAAAAGTGTCAGTAATAGCCCGGTTGCGATAACGGTGGATCGGTGTATTTTTCCGGTTATTTGGATTAAAGGACGGGCTATTAACCATCGCCAGCACTTCACCGGTGTGCACATCAACCATCACCAGCGAACCAGATGCAGCACCGTAAGTCAGCACCGCTTTTTTCAGCTCGCGATAAGCCACCGCCTGAATACGCTGGTCAATTGATAACTGCAGATTGCGGGACGCTGTAGATTCTTCTTGTTCCAGCACTTCAATTTCACGGCCTTTGGCGTCTTTACGCACCAGCTTGCGACCTGGGGTGCCTTTTAAAATGCTGTCGTACTGGCGTTCCACGCCTTCAACCCCATGGTCGTCGACATTGGTAAAACCAAGGATATGCGCGGCCACTTCACCGGCCGGATAATAACGTTTCGATTCCTGTTTAAAGTACACGCCCGGCACTTTTAACTTACGGATGTAGTCCACAGTAGCCGGACTGGCTTGACGTTGCAGATAGACGTAGCGTTTTTTCTTGTCAGTGGCGATTTTTTTCGTCAGCTCTTCCGGTGTAATTTGCAGCATTTCTGCTAAGGCGTGCCAGCGGCGCTGGTCCTTGTTCGCACCGGCTTCGATGACCATTTTGGAATCGGCATAAATCGATTCTACCGGCACACTGACGGCAAGCTCTTCACCATTGCGGTCGGTGATCATGCCACGCAGCACTTCGTCTGATTTGACGCGCAGCGAGCGTAAATCACCCTGTTCAATTAATTTATCCGGCTCAATCACCTGCAGATATGCAGCGCGGGCAATCAGGCCAACAAAAATAGTGGACAACGACAGCACAACAAAGGCAAAACGCCAGCTGATTAACGTTGGTTGTTTACGGGCTTTAGCCTGACGAGCTGTGCCTTTTCTCATGGTTCATCCACCACTATATCTTGCTGTCCCAGCGGACGAACCATCAGCAGCTGTTTCTTTGCCAGCTCTTCAACGCGGCTATGCTCAGACAAAGCTCGCTGTTCGACCAATAAATTGCGCCATTCCATATCCAGCGCATCTCTTTGTTGAAATAATTTGTCCTGGCTGATGGTCAGCTGCCGGTTCATATGCGTCAGCTCAATCACTGCCAGAGCCGAACCCATAGCGCCAATTAACAGCAGGATCACCAGCTTATGCTGGCCTAAATCCTGTAAAATCAGTCGGTTCAGCCGGATAGCGCTCATGCCTTGCCACTCCCGCTGCTGCCCATGCGCTCGGCAACCCGCAGCACGGCGCTGCGCGAACGCGGATTGGCGGCGAGCTCAGCATCGGAAGGCATCATGGCCTTGCCAATTAGTTTCAGCGCCAGATCCTGGCGCATTTGCGCTTCGGTCAGCACAATGCCTTTAGGCAGTTGCGCCGGCTTACTGTGTTTGCGCATAAACTGCTTCACCAGCCGGTCTTCCAGCGAATGGAAACTAATCACCGCGAGGCGACCACCCGGTTTTAATACCGTTAAAGCCGCTTCCAACGCCTGATTTACTTGCTCAAGCTCGCTGTTGATATAAATGCGGATGCCCTGAAAACTGCGGGTGGCCGGG
>CBFGPY010000733.1:0-1999 GCA_965650755.1 uncultured Chromatiaceae bacterium
ACTGGCAGCCGGTACTAAGTGGAATTTCCTGCCATTTCGCCCTGGTCTGGTTGGCGGTCATTGCATTGGTGTTGACCCTTATTATCTGACTCACAAAGCACAGGCGCTTGGATATCACCCTGAGGTGATTTTAGCCGGCCGGCGTATCAACGACGGTATGGGTAAGTATGTCGTATCTCAGCTGGTCAAACAGATGATCCGGCAGAAAATGCCGGTTTCCGGCGCCAGAGTGTTGGTACTGGGTTTAACCTTCAAAGAGAATTGCCCGGATATCCGCAATACCAAAGTGGTGGATATTCTCAACGAGCTGACAGAATACGGGATGCAGGCTGATGTTTACGACCCGTGGATTGATCACGATGAAGCACGTCACGAATACGGTCTGACGCCATTGCAGTCGCCTGAGCCTGGTCAATATGACGCTATTGTACTTGCGGTTGCGCATCAGCACTTTAAGACCTTGGGTGCGGCTGGTATCCGTGCTTTTGGTAAAACGACTCATGTGCTGTACGACCTGAAATATTTACTGCCCCGCGATCAGTCCGATTTACGGCTGTGACCTTGTTGTAGAAGAGATCCATGTTGAAAATTTTAGTAACAGGCGGGGCCGGCTTTATCGGCTCCGCTGTCGTCAGGCACATTATCCGCCTGGGTCAGGATCAGGTGTTAAACCTGGACAAACTGACCTATGCCGGCAATCTGCAATCCTTACACGAAGTCAGTGCTGCGCCCAATTACCAGTTTGCCCAAATAGATATCTGTGACCAGAACCTGGTGCTGGCTGAGCTGCAGCGTTTTCAGCCTGATGTAGTGATGCATCTGGCCGCGGAAAGCCATGTTGACCGTTCTATCGATGGTCCCTCTGCATTTATCCAAACCAATATTGTCGGGACCTACAGTCTGTTAGAGGCTTGCCGGCAGTACTGGCTGAGTCTCGAACCAGTCAAAAAGGCGCAATTCAGATTCCACCATGTATCAACCGACGAGGTATATGGTGATTTGCACGGCACAAATGATTATTTCACTGAAACAACGCCTTATGCCCCGAGCAGTCCTTATTCTGCGTCAAAAGCTGCCAGTGACCATCTGGTAAGGGCCTGGCACCGTACTTATGGTTTGCCGGTGGTTCTGACCAACTGTTCAAACAACTACGGGCCTTATCATTTCCCGGAGAAACTGATCCCACTGGTGATCCTCAATGCGTTGGCTGGTAAGCCTTTACCCGTCTATGGCAATGGCCAGCAAGTGCGTGACTGGCTTTATGTCGAAGACCATGCTGCGGCCTTGTATTGTGTGGCAACCCGCGGGGTCATTGGTGAAACCTACAATATTGGTGGCCACAACGAGAAAAAAAATATCGAAGTGGTCGAGGCCATTTGCGCCCTGTTAGATGAACTGGCTCCACAGCACCCGGGGAGCATCCGGCGGTATCGCGAACTCATCCAATTCGTGCAGGACAGACCCGGACATGATCATCGCTATGCCATTGATGCGACAAAGATTGGCCGTGAACTGGGCTGGCAGCCAGCTCATACATTTGCATCGGGTTTACGGCAGACCGTATTGTGGTATTTGCAAAACCGACCCTGGTGGCAAGCTGTGCTGAACGGCAGTTATCAGCTGGAAAGATTAGGTACAGGAGTGTCGAAGCCATGAAAGGTATTGTCTTAGCCGGAGGCTCTGGCACCCGCTTGTTTCCGATCACTCAGGGTGTTTCCAAGCAATTGCTGCCAGTTTATGACAAACCGATGATTTATTATCCGCTGTCGGTGCTGATGCTGGCCGGGATCCGCGACATATTATTGATCACAACGCCGGAAGATCAGCTGTCATTTCAACGCCTGCTCGGTGACGGCAGCGCCTTTGGTATCGCTTTAAGTTACGCTGTGCAGCCAAATCCGGAAGGTCTGGCGCAGGCATTTATCATTGGTGAGTCTTTTATTGGCAATGATCAGGTGTGTCTGGTGCTGGGGGATAACATTTTCTATGGACAGGGGTT
>CBFGPY010000734.1:0-1993 GCA_965650755.1 uncultured Chromatiaceae bacterium
TCAAACGAATATGCCGACAGGTTGATAGAAATAGTCAGCGACAAACCGGCGGCCAGCCAGCGCTGTTGCTGGGCGATCGCCAGCTCAATCACCTGATAACTGAGTTCGTCAATCAGGCCAAAACGTTCACACAGCGGAATAAAATCATTCGGGAAAATCAACTGACCATCAGCCGACTGCAAGCGTACCAATGCTTCGGCGCCAATTAGCCGGACCCCGGCAAAATCTATTTTCGGTTGGTAATGCAGCACAAATCGCCGTTCATTCAAGGCCTGTTGCAGCTCATCTTTACCAAGCAATAGCCGTTCATGCTGCTCGTTGGCTTGCTTTTGTTTCAACCCGGCTTGCTGATATTTACGCACTAACTCCAGTAATTCAGCTTCAGCGACCGGTTTTTGCAAAGCGCCAAGCACATACAGACCTTCGGTATTTGCCATCAGCTCCACTGCCGACAATAAGGCACGCTCGCGGCCACTGGCGATAATCAGCCCACTGCGGATATGGCGGGCCGACAGTAGATTAATCAGTTCGATGCCGTCAATGTCTGGCATTTCCAGGTCACAAATCAGCAGGTCAAAGGGTTGCGGCTTGCTGTCCATCACCGCCAGCGCCGAGCGTCCATTGTCCGCCTCAGCAATTTCGGTGATGCCCATTTGCCGGCACAATTCCACCATAAACAGGCGCTGAGCCTTACTGTCTTCGATGATCAATACAGAGAGAGCATTCATCCTGTTCACCTTTAACCCTGACTGTATAACATGATTTGGCCGGCCACCTGGTCCAGTGCGACTATATGCACAGCACCACCGCGTTTTATCGCTTCTTTGGGCATGCCAAACACCACAGAACTGGCTTCATCCTGCGCGTAGGTAACAGCGCCACTTTCACGCATCTCCAGCAACCCACGGGCACCATCGTCGCCCATTCCGGTTAACTGAAAACCCACAGCATTTTTGCCGGCACATTTTGCCACAGAGCGAAACAACACATCGACCGACGGGCAATGCCGGTTCACGGCAGGGCCGGGCTTGACCTGCACCTGGTAAAAAGCGCCATTGCGGACCATGGTCATATGTTGGCCACCGGGTGCAATCAGCGCAAGGCCGGGCCGCACTCTGTCGCCATCTTTGGCCTCCCGCACTTCAATTTCCGACAACGAATTGAGCCTGGCAGCAAAAGCCGCGGTAAATTTTTCCGGCATATGCTGCACGACGACAATGCCTGGGCAATCCGCCGTCAGGGCGGTCAAAATCTGCTCCAGCGCCAGTGTACCGCCGGTGGAGGTGCCAATCGCAATGACCTTCTCCGTAGTTTTAGCCATCGCCGTTTGCACAGCAGGCGCAGTTTGCACTGCGGCAACTGCTTTGGCGACCGGCGCGGCGGAAGTAAGCCGGCTGACGCGGCTTTGCGCCGCTTCACGGATGGCGGCCAGCAATTCCTGTTTACTCGACTGCAGGAAATCTTTGACACCCATAGTCGGTTTGGTAAAGATCGCCACAGCACCGGCGGCCATGGCTTCAACTGTAGTTTCCGCGCCTTTTTCCGTCAGCGAAGAACAAATCACCACCGGCGTTGGCCTCGACGTCATAATTTTGCGCAAAAAGGTCAGGCCATCCATGCGCGGCATTTCAATGTCGAGTGTGATGACATCCGGCCATTCTTCACGCATTTTATTGACCGCAAACAACGGATCTGCCGCAGTGCCGATGACTTCAATATCAGTCTGGCCAGACAGCATAGTGCTCAGCACCTGCCGGACTACCGCTGAATCATCCACCACCAACACTTTGATTTTTTTGCTCATCCGCCAGTCCCTGCCCGACCCGACTGCGAGTCTGTTAATTGCTTGATATAGACTGAGCCATCCGAGGTTTCAAATCTGAGCTTGATGCCCTGCTCACCACCAAACCCCAGCAGTTCAGGCCGCAGGCCATGGCTGCGACAAAACTGCAGTGCATAGTCAGCATTCAACTGCCCGACCTGAAATGACGGC
>CBFGPY010000735.1:0-1993 GCA_965650755.1 uncultured Chromatiaceae bacterium
TTTGGCGTTGGGGAAATCACTGATGCGGTGCTGTGCCAGTGCCTGACAGTGGCTGGCAAGCGGGCACTGTTCACAAAGAGGCTGACGGGGTTTGCAAACGGTAGCGCCTAAGTCCAATAAACCCTGAGCAAAAGCACGACAATCGGCATGCGGCTCCTGATATTGCGGGGTCAGCTGTTCGGCTTTGGCCCACAGTTGTTTTTCCAGTGCTGGTGTATTCGGCACGCCTTCCAAGGCAAACAACCGGCAGTAAAGCCGCCGCACATTGCCATCAACAATAGGCCCATGCTGCTGATAGGCAAAAGACATAATGGCGCCGGCGGTATAACGGCCAACGCCTGGTACTTGCAGTAATGCTTCCAGCGTGGCCGGGAACTCACCTAATTCAGTGATAAAACGCGCGGCTTTTTGCAAATTACGCGCCCGGGCATAATAACCAAGCCCTTGCCACAGCCGCATCACTTCATCTTCCGGCGCTGCAGCTAACGCCTGCACTGTCGGAAACGTTTGCATCCAACGCTGAAAATACGGGATCACAGTTGCGACCTGCGTCTGTTGCAGCATCAGTTCCGACACCAGCACTTTATAAGGCGTCACATCCTGCTGCCACGGCAATTGATGGCGGCCGTGGCTGTGTTGCCAGTTGATCACTTGCTTGGTGATCTCGTGCTGATTGCGAGGGGCTGACTGGTTATGGCTACTGCTCACTGCTAAATCTCACTGAATATCTGCTGCGCGCAGTCTAAACGGCCCGGCTTCAACTGCCAACAGTGTGGCCCGTCATACCCATCGACAGCAGATGCTGGTTGAGCAAAGGGCGCACAAACGGCATAATATGCGGCCTTTTTTATGCGGAGTTCCCGATGAGTCAGCAAGCCAATCCCGACCAGTCAGTTTTAGCGCAACCGGATCTGCCGGATGCAGCAACAGCGGCTGATGAGCCGAAATATCTGCGTCGGATCCGCAGTTTTGTTCTGCGTGAAGGCCGCCTGACCAAAGGTCAGCAACGTAGTCTGGAATTATTCTGGCCAACACTCGGCCTCGAATACCAAAACGAACTATATGATTTAGAACAGGTTTTTGGCCGCAAAGCCCCAGTGGTGCTGGAGATCGGTTTTGGTATGGGTAAATCGCTGGTGGCAATGGCCAAAGCTGCACCAGAGCAGGATTTTATCGGTATCGAAGTGCATAAACCCGGTGTCGGCGCTTGCCTTGGTGAAGCGGAAACTGCCGGTGTGACTAACCTGCGGTTATTCGAACATGACGCGGTTGAAGTGCTGCGCGACTGTATTGCTGACGCATCTTTGGACACAATTCAGTTATTTTTCCCGGACCCTTGGCATAAAAAACGCCACCATAAACGCCGCATAGTACAGATGGAATTTGTGCAGATGTTACGCCAGAAGCTCAAAATCGGTGGTGTGTTCCATATGGCAACCGATTGGGAAAACTACGCCGAACATATGCTGGAAGTGATGAGCGCTGCTGAAGGCTACCGCAACCTCGCAACAGACCAAAAGTATGTGCCAAGACCGGAACACCGGCCTTTAACCAAATTCGAAAATCGCGGCGTTAATCTTGGCCACGGCGTTTGGGATTTGATGTTTGAGCGTCAAGCCTGATGTTATTCCCGCAAAGCCAGTTGCTGCTGCGCAACCTCAACGATTTACAAGGCAAAGTACTGCTGGTCGAGCCGATGGCCGATGATTTGGCGCAGGAGCTGAGCAGTGCCGGCGTCGATTACAGTGTCTATTGCACTGATGCTGCAGTCGCCAAAGCTTTTAGCCGTGCTAACGCCTGTTATTTTGCAGCCCGGCTTGAAGCTACGGATAAATTCGACACTGTGGTGCTGTTTTACCCCAAAAGCAAAGAACAGCTGGCCTTTACGCTGGCCGAACTCAGCGCAGTGCTTCACGCCGACAGTCAGATTTATCTGGTCGGCGATAACAAAGGTGGCATCAAAAGCCTGGTCGCACATGCGGCGAAATTTGGC
>CBFGPY010000736.1:0-1991 GCA_965650755.1 uncultured Chromatiaceae bacterium
GAAAGCGGTATTGCAGGACCTGACTTTCACTCTTCCGGCTGGTGAACCTATCGCGCTGATTGGGCCCAACGGCGCCGGTAAAACCACATTGTTCAGCTTATTGTGTGGTTATCTGCCGGCCAGCAGCGGCGAATTAACAGTGTTAGGCCATAAACCTGGCAGCAGTGCTTTGTTTGGCCGCGTCAGCGCCTTGCCGCAGGACGCAATGTTGGATCCGAATTTTTCATTACTGACCCAACTGAGTTTCTTCGGTCAGTTACAAGGCATGAGCAAAACAACGGCCGTGGCAGAGAGCCGCCGGGTGCTGAGCCTGGTCGATTTAGCCGGCAGCGCCGATTTAAAAGCCACGGCACTGAGTCACGGCATGCGCAAACGAGTCGCCATCGCCCAGGCTTTGATGGGCAGTCCTGAGCTGGTGATGCTGGATGAACCGACCGCCGGTTTAGATCCGGTGAATGCGTTACAGGTTCGTCAGCTCATCGCGACTTTGTCCGGCGAAGCCAGTTTTATCATCAGCTCACATAACATTTTTGAGCTGGAACGCTTGTGCGGTACTGTGTTGTATCTGGAGCACGGCAAGCTGGTGCAACAAAGTGCAGTGCAAAGCGCGGCGACGCAGGGTTATGTCACCCTGACGCTTGAGCCTGCTGCTTATACCGATGTGTTGCCGCAATTGCGGGCGCTGCCGGGGGTAATTGCCGTCAGTGACAGCCAGAAATATGAGTATGTACTGCAGTTTGACGCTGAACTGGCACCAGATTTTGATTTAACTCTGTTGATGGCGCTGCGCCAGTTTGGCTGGCGTTATCGCCAGTTAACCAAGGGGCAGACGCTGGAGCAGCAATTGTTTGCCGTGACGGCAAAACAAGCCTGATTCAGGTGAGCGCTCAGGTTTGCAGATACTTTAGTTTGTCCGCAACCCCATTCCAGGCGTCGGCATCGTCCGGCGCTGGTTGCACTTCGGTGATATTGGGCCAGATCTCACTGAGTTCGGCATTGAGTTCAATAAAGGCTTCTTGTCCGGGGGGCACGGCGTCTTGTTGGTAGATGGCCTGAGCCGGACATTCCGGCTCACACAAACCACAATCGATACAGGCCGTTGGGCTAATCACCAGAAAATTGGGACCGGCAAAAAAGGCATCGGCCGGGCACACAGCAACACAATCGGTGTATTTGCATTTGATGCAGTTGTCGGTCACTACAAACGCCATGGCAGCAATTCCTGAAATGAAGGCCGGGAAATTCCGGCGAATTGTAATGCAGCGGCCTGAAATTACAAGGCTGCTGCGAAGTGCAGAAAACCGGACAAATCGGGGCTTTTCACGTAAAATAGCGGTTTTATTTCTGCTTTGTGAGCCAGCGCTGCAGCGCTTTCGCCATGACACCAACAGGAAACCCGATGATCCGCATCAACGAATTAAAGTTACCCCTTAACCACAGCGACGCTGATTTACCTGCCGCTATCTGCAGCCGGTTGAAATTAAAACCAGAACAACTCATTGAATTTACCGTGTTTAAACGTGGCGTTGATGCGCGGAAAAAGTCCGATATTCAACTGATTTACACGCTGGACGTGCAAACCGATCACAATGCCCGCGTCTTGGCCGCTTTCAGTAAAGATGACCAAATCCGCCCGGCACCGGATACCAGTTACAAGTTTGTCGCCAAAGCGCCGGCACAGCTGACAGAGCGCCCGCTGGTGATTGGTCTTGGCCCTTGTGGCCTGTTCGCTGGTTTATTGCTGGCGGAAATGGGCTTTAAACCGATTATTCTGGAACGCGGCAAAGAAGTACGGGAACGCACCAAAGACACCTTTGGTTTCTGGCGGAAAAAGCCGCTGAATACCGAATCCAACGTGCAATTTGGCGAGGGCGGCGCCGGGACTTTCTCCGACGGTAAACTCTACAGTCAGGTCAAAGATCCGAAACATTATGGTCGTAAAGTACTGACTGAGTTTGTTAAAGCCGGCGCGCCGGAAGAAATCATGTATG
>CBFGPY010000737.1:0-1988 GCA_965650755.1 uncultured Chromatiaceae bacterium
AACGCGATGAATTTAAAAGACAAAGTCATAGTGATCACAGGCGGTGCACAGGGCCTCGGCCTGGAAATGGCGCGGATGTGTGCAGACAATGGTGCCGCGTTGGCGCTGATTGATATGAATGCCGAACAGCTTGCAGCCGCCGCGACCGAGCTTCGCGCTGTGGGTGTACGGGTTGAAACTTATGTTGCAAACGTGGCAGATGAGACCAGTGTGGAGCAGACTTTTGCTGCGATTGCCGCTGATTTTGGTGGCATTGATGGCCTGATTAACAACGCCGGCATTTTGCGCGATGGCTTGCTTTTGAAATATAAAGACGGCCAGCTTACCGGCAAAATGTCACTGCAGCAGTTCCAGTCGGTGATTGATGTGAATCTGACCGGCGTGTTCCTCTGTGGCCGTGAAGCGGCGGCATTGATGGTGCAGACCGGCCGCAAAGGCGTCATCATTAATATGTCAAGCGTGGCGCGCGGCGGTAATATGGGCCAGACCAACTACGCGGCGTCAAAAGCCGGTGTGGTTGCAATGACAGTGACCTGGGCGCGCGAGCTGGGCCGTTACGGTATCCGCGTTGGCGCTATCGCACCGGGCGTGATTCGCACGGCTATGACGGATGCAATGAAACCGGAGGCGCGTGATCGTCTGGTGGCAATGAAACCGGTGGGTCGTTTAGGTGAAGCGGCAGAAATTGCCCACACCGCCAAATACATCTTTGAAAATGACTTTTTCACCGGCCGTGTCGTCGAAGTCGACGGCGGTATTTCGATGTAATAGTCGGATAAATAATGAAAAAGCCCGCAGCTGCGGGCTTTTTTAATGGTAATTTTTTATGCTGCAAAAAACTTAATTGCGGCTCAATGCCAGTTTGGCACCCAATGCTACAAACAAGGCACCGACGGTGCGGTTTAGCCATAGTTTGACCTGTTGACTGGTCTTGACCTTTTGCGCAGCGACTGCAGAAGTCCAGGCAAGTAACAAACACCACAACATGCCATTAAAATTAAAAATGGCGCCTAAAAACAAAAAAGCCAGGGTTTTGTCGGCAGCGTCCGGTGCGACAAACTGCGGTAAAAACGCCAGAAAAAATAACGCGACTTTCGGATTTAACACATTGGTCAGCAGGCCCTGGCGGTAAATCGCGGCAAAAGACGCGGGTGCTGGTGCAGTTTGTTCTGCTGCGGTGGTGGTCTTTGTGCGTAACATCTGTACGCCGATGTAAAACAAATAGGCGGCGCCGAGTAGTTTTATGAATAAAAAGGCTTCGGCGGAGGTCGTAAGCAGCGCCGACAAACCAAAGGCCGCCGCGGCGATATGCACACAAGTCCCGCTGCAAATGCCCAAAATAGCTGCGGCGCCGGCTTTAAATCCCTGGCTGGCACTGCGCGCCATGATGAGCAGAGAATCCGGTCCTGGCGTCATATTCAGTAATAAGCCGGAAATAACAAACAACCACAAGTCCTGGGTGCCAAACATAAAACCTCCGTGGATAAAAAGCACCGCAATAAAAAAGGGGAGCTAAGCTCCCCTTCGTCGTTAGTCTATCAAACCATAGTGCTGTTTCAGCACTTCAACGATTTCCGCCTTCGGATTAGCGGACAACTCGATACGTCGGCCAATCACTTTTTCAGCGATGCCAAGATAGGTGCGTGAAATATCCATCATCACTTCCGTTGGCAACAGGTTGTCGCGCGCTAAGGCGACGCGCTCCGGCATGCGGTCTTTGTTCAACAGAATATCCGGATCCGGGAAATGGTTTAACAGCCACTGACGGAAACCTTCTTTAGATTGTTCGACAATTTGACCATCGCGCCAGGATGCGCCATCCCAAATCCGCGAGCTGTCCGGCGTACCGACTTCATCCATATAAATCAGTTTGCTGTTGCCTTGCGTGTCTTTGACGTAACCAAATTCAAACTTAGTGTCGACAAACATCTGATCAAGCGCGGCAAGTGCGTCGCTTATTACGCCAAAACCTTGTTTCAGTAGCTTCT
>CBFGPY010000738.1:0-1988 GCA_965650755.1 uncultured Chromatiaceae bacterium
CCGCCGACGAGATTGTGGAGTATCTGGCTGAAGGCTCAGTGCTTGGCCGTTTAGGCGGACTGCGGATTTGTTACCATCAGGCCAGTGCCGACGCCGACATCCAGCTGTTTATCAATGGCCTGACTATTACCCTACCGGCTGAAGCGCTGCCATTTGTGCAGTTATTATCGGAACAAGTGCAGCTTGACGAAGATGCCTGTCAGTGGATTGCCGCAGATGCGAATAAAGCGGGTTTAATGACCGAGCTGATTAATCTCGGTTATTGGTATTTTATTGAATGATACCAAGCACCAGCCCTTGCAGGCTGAAGCAAAAAAACAAAACCCCGGCGCTTGCCGGGGTTTTTCTTCTTAGTTTTCATCAGAATTGTTGGCTTTGCCTCAACCCTGTTTTTTCACTGTGTCCACCCAGTTTTGTACCCGCTGTTCCAGCACTTTGAGTGGCAATGCACCACCACTCAGTACTGTGTCATGGAAACCACGGATATCAAACTTGTCGCCTAAATCGGCTTTGGCCTTGGCGCGCAGTTCTAAAATTTTCAGCATGCCAATCTTGTATGACGTGGCCTGTCCCGGCCATACCAGATAACGGCGTATTTCAGATTTCACAGCACCTTCGGCGACCGGCGAGTTGGCCATCATATACTAGACGCCCTGCTGTTCAGTCCAGCCTTTGGCATGCATCCCGGTGTCGACCACCAGCCGGATCGCCCGCCACATTTCGGTGATCAGCCGGCCAAAATCGTTGTACGGGTTCTTATATTGGCCCATTTCTTTCGCCAGCGTTTCGGTATACAGCGCCCAGCCTTCCTGATAAGCAGTGAAACCGGCCTGGGTGCGGAATTTCGGCACGCCGGTCAGCTCCTGTGCAATCGAAATTTGCATATGGTGGCCCGGGCTGCCTTCGTGATAAGCAATGGCTTCCATTTCATTTTTCGGCATTGCTTTCATATCTGAAAGATGCGCGTAGTAGATGCCTGGGCGTTTACCATCCGGCGTGCCGGGGAAATAGTGCTGGGCTGCGCCCGGTTGTTCACGGAACGCCTCTACCCGTTTTACGATTAATGGAGCTTTTGGCAGGATGCCGAAATATTGCGGCAACTTGGCTTCAATCTCGCGGATAAAGGCTTCAGAGTCTTTTAAATAGGCCTGACGGCCTTCGTCAGTATCTTCATAAAAGAACTGCTTATCGGTTTTGATAAACTTAAAGAATTCCTGCAACGAGCCTTTAAAACCGACCTGCTCCTTGATGGTGTTCATCTCTTTAGTCAGACGCGCTACTTCGTCTAAACCAATCTGGTGAATTTGGTCGGCGGTTAAATCTGTGGTGGTCGATTGTTTCAGCCGCAAATTGTAATACGCGACGCCATTGGGTTGTGTCGACACACCCGTTGGGTTGACGACGGTTTTATCCAGTTCGCTGGTCAGGAAAGCTGCCAGATTCTGATATGCCGGCAGGAACTGGCTGGTCAGCGCATTTTTGACATCATCAGTCAGTTTCTGCGCCGTTGCATCGTCCAGCTTGTCAGCTTTTTTCAGAGCTTCAATTTTGCCTTTGGCATCACTCCACAACGGGGACTCTTTGTCAGATTCGGCAAATGGCGCACCGGCGATCAGGTTATTGACCTGCTCGATGACCCCTTCATAAGCAAAACGCGGTGGCCGTACGCCGGCATCGGCATATTTTTTCGCCCGCTGCTGCAACTCAGCAATGGCTTTGGCAATACCACCCAGACGGGTGATGTAGGCTTCCATGTCTTTGACTTCTTCCACTTTGTGGAAGTTGATCATGACTTGCGGCAACAGCGCATGAATGCCCTGCATCTGGTTAAACACATATTGATTGACGCGGAACGGTGCGGCGTCACGTACTTCTTCGTACTGATAAATCCATAAATCGTATGAAGTTTTTGCTTCAGTATCCAATTTGCTGTAGTCAAACTTGGACTTCAGCTCTTCTACAGTGGCGACGTACCAGGCCAACATTTT
>CBFGPY010000739.1:0-1984 GCA_965650755.1 uncultured Chromatiaceae bacterium
ACCCGCGACCCCCGGCGTGACAGGCCGGTATTCTAACCGACTGAACTACCGCTCCAAGCCTTCAACACAGCATATCAGTTGGGGATGCTGCGTTGCGGCGGGAATAATACGGTTCTGCCCCAGACCCGTCAACTTCTTTTTTGCCGGATTTGGCTAAAGCTTAATCATCCGGTAACGAAAGGTCCAAAATATCGTCAGACGCTTTGTTTTTCGGTGCTTTTTTCGCCGCTGCGGCGGTTTCAGCTGAAGCTGCCGACGTTGTCTCAGCGCCTGCAAGCGGCAAATCGTCTGCACTGGCTTTTTTCCGCCGCAATAAAGCCGCCGGATTCAGTTTTGCTAACAGCATACTGAAGGTGCGCTGCGCATTCTGATTCATCGTCAGCAAAATAGCGCCGCCGCCACCAATCAGGATCAGCAGGTTCACACCAATTACCAGCCCCAGTGGGAATTCAGCCGGTGGCTCTGCCGGCGCTTCGGCCTCAACTTTTGCCTTGTCTGGTTGAGCTGTACTTGCTGCAGTAGAAGACGCAACAGCAGGATCTGCCACCGGAACTTCCGGCACGGCAATCTTCGGCCCAACTGCAGCAAAGGTATATTCGGGCAGACTGATCACAACATCCCGGCCAGTTTTGGTTTTGGCAAAGAGCATCTGCTCAACACGATAAGTACCAACGCCGGCGTTGGCCACGCGTAATATCCGTTTATCGCCTTGTTGCTCGCCCAGAGAAAAACTCTGCACTTCCCCGTTGGGATAACGCAGGCGCCCCTGCACTATTAAGGTATCCGCGTTCAGCGGGCCTTCGGTGACCTGATAAATCACCTGATGCGGTTCTTCCGGTGTCAGGCTTTCAACCGACTCCGTTTTGATCGGCGTACGCACCACCAGCACAGGGTCTTGCATCAGCTCCCGTGTATAAAGCGGTGTTTTTACCAGATACTTCGGCAACCACTCGCCAGCCGGTAATTTCAGATTAAATTCACCGGTGAAAATAGCGTCCCGCGGTCGTTCATCGTAGTTTTTACCATCGTCGGCAAAAGTCGCGAAATTCAGCACTGTGGCATTTGAATTATCAAAACCGGGTTTTTGCGTGCTAAACAGCAACACGTCCAGCTGCAGAATATCGCGGAAATCTTTGACATTGACCGGCTTGCCACCATTACTAAGCCTTGCGGTTACTTTAAAAATCTCGCCGACCATCAGATCTTTCGGCAGCGCATCCACATCCAGCCCAATATCGGTTAACACCATGATGCGGCTTTCCGGCAGAATTTCACCAATCGCCTGCCAGGGGCCCGGCGTGGGCTTAGTCATTTTGATCAGGTCATAGGTTTTATCATCGAACCACTGCATGCCATTGTCTTTGGCGGTGCGGGCGTAGACTTTACTACCGTCCGGCCGCACCAGTACGACAGAAGGTGCACCTTTTTTGCGGAAAAACACCAGCGTCACTTCATCGACGGCGTAATCAATGCGAAAACGGTTACCGAGCAGCGGAATACTGTTAGTGCCGGCGATGTCTTTGAGTTCAGTAATAACCTGTTTTTCAGCTGGCGCGGCCACTTTGGTAGAAGCGGTTTTAGTTTCGGCGACTTTGGGCTCTGCAGCTTTGACTTCAGCTGCTTTTGTTTCAGTGGCTTGACTGGTTTGCGCCACTGCGTGCGGCGCCAGCAACGCTACACAGATCCATAATGAAGAAATCCACTTTAACTGCGCCACAGGCAAGACCCACCCTTTTTCTGCACTAAATCCAGCCGTTTTTCATGCGCCGCCAGCTCATCTGCCGTCGCGCTGACCACTTTTAATGCGCCGCGGCGCACCAGCCCCATTTGCTGCTGATTATTTTGTTCATTGCCACTGTTGCTGGCCAGATTCAGACTGACCTGACCACCGGTCATCGCCAGATAAACGTCGGCCAGAATTTCGGCATCAAGCAAAGCACCGTGGAATGTCCGGTGGCTGTTGACGATGTCATAACGCCGGCAC
>CBFGPY010000740.1:0-1982 GCA_965650755.1 uncultured Chromatiaceae bacterium
TATTTTGCAAAAAGCCGTGCATCAGTCGCATGTACCGAGCAAAGACAGCTGGCGTCAGGCCATTGTGACCCGCAGCAAAACCATGGAGCAGGTGCTGGAGCAGGCTTACCGCGTCGCACAGCGCGATGTCAGTGTGTTGATCACCGGTGCCAGCGGTACAGGGAAAGAGCTGCTGGCCAATGCTATCCATCTGGCGAGCCCACGCGCCCGGCGCGCTTTTGTGGCGATTAACTGCGGTGCTTTGCCCGAGCATCTGCTCGAATCTGAACTTTTTGGTCACGCCAAAGGCGCTTTTACCGGCGCTGTGACTGAACATGCCGGTTTATTCCGCGAGGCCGACGGCGGCACCTTATTCCTCGATGAGATCGGCGATATGCCGCTGCCACTGCAGGTCAAATTATTGCGGGCCTTGCAGGAGCGGCAAATCCGTCCGGTCGGCAGCGCCAAATCGATTCCGATTGACGTGCGGGTGATCTCCGCCACGCACCGTGATCTGAAACAAGCGATGCAGGAACAAAGTTTCCGCGAAGATTTGTATTACCGGCTGAACGTGGTGAATCTGCAATTGCCGACGTTGCGCGAACGCGCCGAAGATATTCCGTTGCTGGCCCGGCATGTGTTGCAGCAAAGTGCCGAGCGGCATGGCGTGCAGGTCAATCGTTTTTCCGAAGATGCGATGCAGGCTTTAGTCACAGCGCAGTGGCCCGGCAACGTGCGCCAGCTGGTCAACGTGGTAGAGCAATGTGTCGCACTGACCAGTAATCCGGTGGTGAGTCTGGCGCTGGTCAGTCAGGCGCTGGAACAAAACCGCAGTTTCTGGCCGACGCTGAGTGAAGCGCGTGACCAGTTTGAACGGCAGTACCTGGTGCGGGTGCTAAAAATGGCCGAAGGCAATGTGACCCGTGCCGCGGAGTTAGCCGGACGCAACAGAACTGATTTCCACAAGCTTTTGAAAAAGCATGAATTAAGCGCAGCACAGGTTTCTGAGCAAGGCGACGAACCTGAATAACCTGACAGAACGAGTACAAGATGCACGACAATTTTGACACTGAACCTGAAGTATTAAAGGCCAAAATTACTGGTGAAACTGCGCGGATCCATTGGCATGAACTGCAGAAATTCTATGCCGCCGGCGCTGTGATTGAAGTGGTCGCCGGCCTCGATTTAGTCGAAGTGGCCTACGCTTTTGCAGTGGACGACAAAAGCAAAGTCGGTGCCTGGCTGCAGGACAACCAGGTCCGCCGGGTCGATGATGTGTTGGCCAGCACCTGGTATCAGCAAAATGCGGAATTATGGGCTGTGGTGGTGTCGCCCTGGGTGTTAGTGCAGGATAAAAGATTGCATTAATCTGAGTTTGCTCAGCAAACTGAACGGCGCTACTTCGGCAGCTGGTTGGTGAAGGAGCCCGCCGCTGCCGCAGGTGCCATAACTCCCTTGTTACAGATAGCGGGTCGGGTCGAGACTTTCCTGATATTCCACTAACTTGTACAGCAGCATATAAATCACTGCACTGGTGGCACCCAACAGCATGACAATGCCCTGTTGCAGCACCATTTGCCAGCAACCAAGCCAGATCCCTGGCCAAAATTTTTGGCGGACGCTGATACCGGCGTAACAAAATACGACTAACATCACCAACATCGAGATCCCCACCATCTGCTCGGCAACCTGCACATAAAGACCACTGAGTAGCATGGCCAGACTGACCAGATAATTGAGGATGTTGGTATAGAGTAAAGCGACATAACGTTCGGCGACCGTGGAACCGCGCCACAGCCAGCCACTGGCAGCAGCCACCGGGTACGTCAATACAATCATCAGATAATTCGCATATTGCATGACGATTTCGATGATATCTTCCAGCATTTTCTGTTCCGAAGCCTGTCCTATTTCTACCTCGGGTAAATAGATCTTCCATTGGTATAAAAAAGTAAAAAATGCGCCAAAAACTAACAACATCAACACAGGATTGGCGTAATGCA
>CBFGPY010000741.1:0-1980 GCA_965650755.1 uncultured Chromatiaceae bacterium
ACAAAAGCGTCGAATTGCGCTTCGGCAATAGTGAGGCCTGCAGCCATGGCATGACCACCGAATTTTTTAATCAGACCCGGCTCGGCCGTCGATACGGCTTCGAGTAAATCGCGCATATGTACGCCAGCGACCGAACGGGCCGAGCCTTTCAGTTCACCATTGTCGCCGCGGGCAAAGGCAATCACCGGTCTGTGCCAGGCTTCTTTGACGCGACCGGCCAGAATGCCAATCACACCCTGATGCCAGTCGTTTTGATACAAACACAAACAGGACGGTAGATCTGTCCCCTTTAAAGCCAAACGGCTGAGCGCGGCCATTGCTTCGGTCTGCATGCCCTGCTCGATTTCGCGCCGCTCCAGATTCAGGCTATCCAGCTCTGCCGCCAAACGCCGTGCATTATTAATATCGGGCGACAACAAACAGGCGATGCCAATCGACATATCATCGAGCCGGCCCGCTGCATTTAACCGTGGCGCTAAGGCAAAACCAAAATCCTGTGCCGTCAGTTTGGCTGCTTTGCGGTTTGACACATCAATCAGCGCCTGAATACCTGGCCGGACTTTGCCGCTGCGGATACGCTGCAGGCCCTGATGCACCAGGATGCGGTTGTTGCGATCCAGCGGTACTACGTCGGCGACAGTACCAAGCGCAACTAAATCCAGCAGCTCCGCCAGATTTGGCTCTGGTAATTGTGTAAAAGCGCCCTGTTCACGCAGCGCAGCGCGTAAGGCAAGCAACAAATAAAATGCGACCCCCACACCCGCCAGCGCTTTGCTGTGGAATTCGCAGCCAGGTTGATTGGGATTGACTATGGCATCGGCGTCCGGCAATTCGGCACCGGCCAGGTGATGATCGGTGACCAGCACCCGCACGCCGGCCGCTTTGGCCCGCGCTACACCTTCAATGGCAGAAATACCGTTGTCGACGGTGACAATCAGTTCAGCACCATGCCGGAGCGCCAGCTCAGCCATTTCGACTGACAGGCCATAGCCATATTCAAAGCGGTTTGGCACTAAAAAATCGACATTGGCAAAGCCCAAAGCGCGTAAACCGGCCAGCAAGGTTGCGGTACTGGTGGCGCCATCAGCGTCGAAATCACCGACGATCAGAATACGCTGCTGTTGCTGCCGGGCATCCAGTAACAATGCCACGGCCTGTGGCATACCTTTGAGCAGCTGATAAGGCAACAGTTGCTGAGCACTGCGCCCGAGGTCATTGGCATCTGCCAACCCGCGGTGTGCATACAGACGCTGTAACACCGGATGCACAGGTAAGGAAAACGCGGCCGGTGCTGATACCGGCCGGACTTGCAGAGTTTTATGCAGGGTCATTGGGCTTATCGTTTAGCCAGTTGAGTTAATGCAGCTGCCAAAGCCGCAGCCGGCTGATACCCCGGGATTAAACTGCCATCCGGCAGCACTATGGCTGGCGTGCCGCTAATGCCAAAACTTTGCCCCATATGGTACTGCGCGGCGACGTTTGTGGCGCATTTCGCCACAGAAACTTCACTGCCAGATTTTGCTTTGTTCATGGCGCCTTGTTTATCTTTAGAGCACCAAATCGATTCTAAGGTATTAAAAGTCTGGCTGTTTTCGCCACCGCGCGGATACGCCAGATAACGCACTGTGATACCGGCATCCAGATAATCCTGCATTTCACTGTGCAGTTTGCGGCAATAACCACAATCGGTATCAGTGAACACAGTCACGGCGAATTTTTCATTTTTCGCTTTAAATTCAATCGCAGACGCCGACATTTGCTTCACACCAGCCTGACGCATCGGCTTCATCACTTCTTCATTGACGTGCACTTTGTTTTTTAAATCAAAGACTTCACCCTGGATCAGGTACTGGCCATCCGCGCTCGCGAAAAACAAGCCCCGGTCAGTAAACACCTGCAATAAGCCCGGAACAGGCGCGTTGGCCACTGAAGTTGGTTTGATCCCAAGTTCTGCCAGTTGCTGAGCCAGTTTGGGCTCAA
>CBFGPY010000742.1:0-1980 GCA_965650755.1 uncultured Chromatiaceae bacterium
GCACGGCCAGCTCAGTCAGCAGTGATTTCTGACTAATGTTCTGACCTTCCGCAAAATAAGCGCGCTGTAACAGGGCACGCATTTCGGACTGAAGACCAAATTTGCTGCTGATCAGCAAAGCAAAATGAGCATTAGCCGTTGGGTAGTAATAACGTCTGCGGTTAAAGTCGATGATGACTCCTGCCTCTATAGCAATTTGCGTGACATGCTGCTGATACTGCAACAATCTGGTCTCGCTCCAGCCATGACCTGCCAAAAAATAATCACGGATACTAATACCTTGTTCGGATAACTGCGGATTTAACTGAAATGGCAGGTATCGGACCCGGATCTCCTGTTCTGATCTCAGTACTTCAATTGCTTCTGCCAAACGGGCATGCCCGAGTGGGCACCAGGAGCAAACCAGATCATGGATAAAGCCGACTTCCAGCACTTTCATATTGGCCACCCCGCCGGATAGCTGGCGTAGGCCTTGTTAACAATTATCCAGCCATCAGCGGTCCGGTGTAATGTCAGCAAATCCAGATAATGCTCACCCAGTAACGGGCAATAAATACGCACCGAAGCCTGTGAGCCATGCAACGAAATACTTTGTAACTGATAGTTGAACTCTGCACCGGTTTGGGCTGGGACTGGCCTGCTGGCCACTAATGTCAGCCATTGGGTGCGGTTTCGCCTGACTCCCGGAGCCATCAGCAGTAGGTCCGGATCGGTGATTTGAGCCAACAACGCAGTGTCAGCGTGATGTAAGCCCCGGACATACCGGTCTGCAACCTCTGCGACAGCGATGAAATCAGATTCAGCAGATAAGAGCGTAGACATCATGCGGCCTGCTCAGCTGCTAAAGCAGCCTCAAAGGAGGGAAGTGCTCGTACTGTAGCCAGCATTTTTTGCGTTAATGGACCTTGCACAATTGGCAGGTCAAAAAACTGATCCCAGCGTTGGTACACGGTCAGCAAAATGTCGGCAACGCCAGCGGCAGAGCCAGCTAAAAATGGCTGATGTTGCAGACGTTGCTCAACCACCTGCCAAAGAGTATTAATACGTCGGGCGGCATTTTGTAGCAGGTTGTTTTTGTCGTCGGGGTTCATTTCTGCTCCGGCCAGGAAAAACAACTTACCATACGCCGGATGCATAGTGGCGTTGGCAAACAACAAGTCTTGCAGTTGGCCAAGGTCTGGCCATTTTCCATCAGTCCAGCGATTTGGGTGTTGTTGCAGCAGGAATAAAATGATGGCAGCCCCCTCGCTGATGCTCTGTTTATCAGTGCGCAAAAGCGGGACCTGGTTAGCAGGATTCAAGTCAGTATAGTTTTGCACCTGATCGCGCCGGATCAATGTAAAGGGCTGCTGTAGTTCGCGTAATATGACCTGAGTTGCCAGTGAGCAGGCATTTGGCATGAAATAAAGCTGGTACATAGGGTTCTCCGGATGGACTTGGCATTATTGCCAGCACATGCAGTGTAAAACCCTCAGAATGCGTGAAAAACCGCCTTATTCAGAATGTATTGTTCTGTAAGACAGAACATTAGGCAGCTAGCAGAGGAACGAAGAGTCCCCTTAACCAAAACCCTAGTGCTGGCGAAACAAATGCTGATAAGCCCGGCTGACGGCAAGTTCCGTCGGGTTGTTTTTCAGTACCAGCGTCATATGGCCAAACTCGTCGCGTTCGACTTTCAGGATGCTTTTCACCCGGACTATGCAGCCGCGGTGGATGCGCCAGTACAGCTGCGCGTCGAGTTGTTGTTCTAAAGTGGCAATGGCGGTGCGGATCAGGTATTGCTGGCCGGCGCTGTCGACTGTGGTGTACTTGTCTTCGGCGAGGAAAAAGTCGATATCGGCGACATCCAGCAGATGAATAGTGTCGCGCTGACTGGCTTTGATCCAGCGCAGCGGTTCGGTGCCGGTTTCCGCCGGTTTTGCTTCAGGGGCGGCGCTTAACGGGTCAATGCCTGCGGCAGCGGGTAATAACTGGCTCAGC
>CBFGPY010000743.1:0-1980 GCA_965650755.1 uncultured Chromatiaceae bacterium
CACAGCCTTCACCGGGCATCGGTAAATTTAATGGTGCGCCTTGTTCCAACAACGCCAAGACCTGAGCAACATCGTTTTGCCGAACCGCTTCAAGAAAAGTGGCTAACGGTTTTAACTGACTGAGTCTCACCTGGGCGTGGCGGGCTGGTAATTCGGTCAATTGCCATTGCTGTACCAGCAACATCGACGCAGAAAACCACAGAATAAGGGCTGCGCTGGCGGCGGCAAATACCCAGGCGGGCTTTGGCGCTCGCGGCTTGAGCACCGCATCTATCCGGGAGCTGAGGACAGCCTGGCGCAGGAAATGTTGGGCAAAAAAAGCGCCAGACTGTTGTTGGTGGGCAGTCACTGCACAGTCGAGTAAAGTCTGAGCATAGAGCACCGGATCACCTTGTCGTGCCGCGGCTTCAGCGTCACAACGCAGTTCACGCCAGAAATTCAATTGGCCGGCAATATAGCGCCAGGCCGGGCTCCACCAGAACAGAGCGCCAACCATTTGCTGCAGCAGATAGGCGCGCAGGTCCTGGTGCTGCAGATGAGATAATTCATGACCAACGACGCAGGCCAGCTGCGGCGGGGACAATTCTTGCAGATAGCGGGCCGGTAACAGGATTTGCGGCCGGCGCAGCCCAATTAGCATAGCGCTGACAATAGTTGGATGTTGTAACAAAGGGACTGGTGATGACAATTGATCCGGTGCAATGCTGGTGGCCGCCCGGCGTAAACGCTGTACCTGATGATAGCCGGCGAGTAGCTTCGTGAAACGGATCAAAGCGCCTGCAGGTAAAACTAACCAAAGCCAAAACGCCGGAGCCAGTAAATAGATGAGCTGCGATGTCAGCGGCCAGCGAACTTGTTGCACAGCATCAGAACTGAGTGGAGCCTCCGGCCTTGCAGTATTTTGTTCCAGTATCGGCCCGACGCTGGTCTGAAACCAAGGCATCAATTGTTGATCCAGAGCCCAGGGTTGTAGCAATATCAGCGGTGTAACGATGAGCAACAAGGCGGCGATCTGCCAGAGCGTCAGCATAGTGGCGGGTTGTTGCGAAAGCCGGTTTCGCCCTGCCAATATCAAAGGCGGTAACAGCAGGGCTGCCAGCAACAGATGCAGCAACAGATAAAATGCCAGCCAGCTGATCTCGAACATAAGCTTAATCTTTTGCCGGATTTGGGCTGGCTACTGCTGAAGCCTGGTTTGCCTGAGGTTTACTGGCAGCCGCTTCGTTGATCTTTTGCTGCAGCTGAGATGCAAGATCGTCAGATAATGTGGATTCGGAGATCAGGTGCTGTGCCAGTAGGTCCGGTGAGCCGCCAAAAAACTTTTTTACCAGCGCCAGTAAAGCCTGACTACGTGCTTCTTGTTGCACTGTAGTTGCTTGATATAAAAAAGCTTTGCCTTGTTTTTCACAGCTGACGTGGCCTTTGTCTAACAGGATGCGGCAAAGTGTCTGTACTGTGGTGTAGGCAAGCTGTTGCTGCTGATTGAGTGCTTCAGCGATCTCACGTACTGTTAAAGGCCCGTTTTGCCATAGCACCTGCATCACTTTTTGTTCCGCAGCTGTCAGCTCATTTGATTTTGGCCTCGCCATACCAGTGACTCCGGTTGAAACTAATTCTTTAGTATTTAATCTACTGCAGACCTTGCCTGTTATCAACTAATTATTTAGTTTTTCCCGACAGCGGGTAGAACTTGTTGAGGACCATTTGCCGGTTTCGGCCGGTGCGATGCAAATACCATCAGCACAGCGAAAAGAACCATCAAGAGCAATGATTTGGTAATGATGACACTGCCAATTGCAAACAATTCATCGGGTATTGCGGGTACAATAAATGCCCTGGTCGCAAATACCGCAGCGATCGAAGGCACGCCAAAGACGATGGCTGTTTTGAGATTTATTTCTCCGCCTTTATATTTTGGGAGACTTCCGACAAGACTGGTAGAACCTACAATAAAAAGAGAATAAGCTGTAGCCAGTACCG
>CBFGPY010000744.1:0-1978 GCA_965650755.1 uncultured Chromatiaceae bacterium
AGGGAGAGCCATGACCTGCTGATTATGCATCACCCTCGGCATATCTGGAAAACTGATGTCGATGAGTTTTCAGTTAAAGGTAATGATGTTCTTTTTCGTGGTATCGCGGAATATTTGCAGCAAGGCGGTAGCAGAAAAGTAGGGGTGATCACGCTTGAATACGGGCCTGACGTAGATGCTTCTAAAGCCTTAATTGACTCACTTGGCTTAACTGAACATGTGTTATGGCTGCCGTTGTCACCAAGAAAAGATATTATGTCGATCATGCCACTGGCAGACCTGGGTGCGAATTGTTTTTCGCACAATTGGCTGACCGGCGGTGTGTTGTATGAGTGTATTGTATCCGGCTTGCCGGTGTTGCAAAAAAGAGAGAGTTTTATTCCCAACGTGTTCCCTGTTCTTGAGAGCAATAGTGCGACAGATGTGGCCGACTGGTTATTTCGTTGGGATACCGATCGCGATGAAATTAAACGGCGCGCCGAAGCCGCAAAGTCTTGGTATATCAATGATGTTGCTGGCAAAGCGGTCCAGTTTTATTCTCAAGCGATTGACGATGCGCTTCAGCAAAGGGATTTAGACAGCGCCTAGCGGACGCTCTGAAAAAACTGCATATCCGTTTCTGAATCAATCTCGCCCCATTGCCCTGAGTAGGGGACTGCCGTCACGGCAAAATCAGACAATAACAGCTGTAAAGTGCCGGTCATATGCATCCGGTCTTGTTGGTCGGGCGTCAGGCTTGCCCTGAGTTGCCGAACCTGTTGCCAGGCTTGCGGGGTGAACTTCAGCAGGCCCATATATTGGCCTTGCACCTCGCTGATGGCATTCGGCTTATTGCCAATTTCAAGCAAGCGTTGGTTTTCATCGATACGAAAAGTTTCAGCATCGGATAATGGATCGGCAAAGCGGCCTTGCCACTGGCTTAGCCATTGCGGGTCGTATGCGACTGCGAGTTGTGCCTCGCTATTAAGTAGTGCTGTTACGGCGCTGGCGTCGTAAAAAATATCGGAATAACTGACGATCACAGTGTCGGACCCCAGCCAGCTGGCGGCACATTCCAGTGATGACACCATATTGGTTTGCGCCCAGCGCTCGTTGAAAAATTCATATAAACCAAATGGCTGCAGTTTTTCCCGCTGGTAACCACTGACAATGCCAATCTCGCTGATGCCGGCACCACGCAGCGCATCCAGCTGATATTGCAGCAGTGGTTTGCCATGCAGTTCATTTAAGCACTTAGGTTTGTCGTCGGTCAGATGTTTCATCCGGCTACCCCGGCCAGCGGCCAGAATGATTGCTTTGGTCATCTTTGTTCCTGTTGAAGGACTGCCCGCACTCTACTGAGGTCAAGCAGGCTAAAAGGCTGTTCACGTTCTGGATGCCACATCAACGCCAGCCAGGGCAGATGTTGGTGTCGCATCGCTTCAATGCAACCATCCGGGCTTTGCGCTAATAAATCATAGTTCGCGGGTAGTTCAGTAAGGGCAAACTGGTGATAGCTGTTAACGTCACCCTGCCAGAGGCCGCTCAGCATATGACGCCGGGCAACGTGCCCGGATACGGTCGTCAAGGCGACTCCTTCAGTTTGAGCCAGTAGTTGCATGCCGCGGCAGATTGCCAGTAGTGGCAGTTGTTGCTGGCGGGCAATATCAACCAAAACGCTCTCTGTTTGGTCGCGCGAAGGGTATTGGCCGAGGTCGTTGCCACCACTCAGCACGATCAAGGCCGGCTTCAACTGCGTAATCAGTGATGGCAGTGTGGAAATATCGAGCGTATTCGGCAGGAGCATGGCTTGGTAGCCGAGCTCAGCCAACCAGCGTGGGAGCGCCTGGTCCAGTGCATCCCGCGTTTCCTGACGTTCTGGCACTGCATCAACCCGGCAACTGACCAGCGCGATTTTAAGCGTGTTTTCAGGCAATGATTTCAACCCTCCGGCCGGCACAATCAATATGCAGGCGGCTGGCTGTTGACCATTGGCGGA
>CBFGPY010000745.1:0-1969 GCA_965650755.1 uncultured Chromatiaceae bacterium
CACTGCCTTGCATAAAAAGCTGCCAAACTGCTGCAAAAACAAACACCAAACATCAGCACGCCCTACAAAAAGGAACTTGAAATGCTGAATAAACTATTGGTGCTGTTGTTGCTAATCGGCTGCTGGCAATGGTGGCAACGCACACAATCAGTGGCGCCAATACCCGAATCGCTGCCGGTATCGGAGATGCTTCCTGTACCGATTGAGACAGTGCCAGTTGAGCCACAGTTACAATTACAGCAAAGCTTCCAGTGTGATGGCCGGCAACACTGTAGTCAGATGCGCTCCAGAGCGGAGGCTGAGTTTTTTATCGCCAATTGCCCGAATACCAAAATGGATGGCGACGGTGACGGGATCCCCTGTGAAAATGATACGCGTTGGTAAAAGTCAGTGATTGCTGAAATGCTGTTTGTTTATCCAGTGGTTAATTTGCTACAGTAAAGCCAAAGTCAACTGAGCTGGATGTGCTGATGGCCGTACCTGCTGTGTTACCACCTGATTATTATCTGCAGCATTTTGCTGAGTTTCTGGCTCGTATCGAAGCACAATACGCCGGCCTGCTGGGTTCGGCGGAGCAGCAGTTTATCGCGCAATTTCGCGCTTTGTCGCCGGATGCAAAACGGCTGTGGCTGCGGATGCTTAGCCGCAAAGGGACGGTGTTTGCGCTGGCGGATTTGCAATACAGTGAGATCAGTGACCAGCCTGCTGCAGCTGCAAACTTGTTAAAGACCGGCTTTGCCGCGCGGCCTGAACAAGATGCTGATCTCGCCAACTGGCTGCTTAAAGCCAATAAACAACAGCTGATGGATTTACTGCATGTGGGCCTTGAGCAGGGGCTGTTGGCGCAATTACCAAAAAAATCCGCCGACAAAGCGACTTTACAGCAAGCCGCAACCGATGCTGATTTACTGCAGCCACAATGGCTGGCACTAAGCGGTGACTGGCTGGCGCTGCGTCAGGCCGAGCCGCTGCAGTATTTGCTGTTTTTATTTTTTGGCCGGATTGAAACGGATTTATCTGCCTTTACGCTGCGGGACTTAGGCGTGGTAGCGACCGGTGGTTTGCGTGCCAGCCCCCTGCAAAGTGTTGTCGAAGGGAAATCGTTCGACAGCGGTGAGCCTTTATATCTGGCGCGGTTTCTCGATGCCTCCACCGCGCAGGCGGCTTATGCCTATGCCCGGTTAAAAGCGCAGCTTCGTGAGGCGTTACCACGGAAAAACAGCTTGCTGACACTGGAACAGCTGCAACAATGGCAACAAGATGCCGCGCAATGGCCCGAACCATTGGATGACCGCACAGTGCTCGCGCGGGAAAAACTCTGCGAAGCCTTAGGCCGGCAGGCAGAACGCTTAAATCAGCCGGAACTGGCGATTGATTGGTATCTGACCGGCGGCGGTTATCCGGCCTCCGAGCGGCTGATGCGGCTCTATCACAAACTTGGCTGGCGCGATGAACTCGATGCTTTGCTTACCCAAATGCAAAGCGAACCCTGTTGTGACGAAGAGTTTTATCTGGCGCAGGATTTCAGTCGCCGCGTGCTGAAACAAAGCCGGGTCACCGACACCACGCACTTGCTGCAGCAAGCTGCCGTATTGGCCTTGGACGAACTCTGGGCCAATGCGCCGGAGCAGGGCGCACTGCAGTATTACCGGCAGCAGGGCTATCAGGCTGAACATCTGGAAAATAATCTGTGGCTGGCCTTGTTTGGTTTATTGCTGTGGCCGCAGCTATTTGAAGCGGCCGACAGCAGTATTCATAACGAATTTGAGCGTCGGCCACGCGATTTGGCCACACCGGCGTTTTACCAGCGCCACGGCGCCGCCATTGAAGCGCAGCTGGCGCTGCTAGGCGACAAAGCTGCGGCCTGTCGTTATTTGCTGGCACAAAGCACCCGCCACTTCGGGAAGCAGAACGCAATTTTCAGCTGGTACCCGGAGTTGATTGAGCCTGTGTTGGCCTTAGTAAGGGG
>CBFGPY010000746.1:0-1968 GCA_965650755.1 uncultured Chromatiaceae bacterium
CATAATCTTCCATCATCAGTTCCATCGCCGGTACTACGTTATTGAGGTTCAGCAGCGGCTCGCCCATGCCCATCATCACCACGTTGGTGACTGGTTTTTCACCTGTGTCACCGTAACTGCCGATGATTTGGCCAACCCGCCAGAC
The DNA here is from genome assembly GCA_965650755.1 of uncultured Chromatiaceae bacterium. Taxonomy (GTDB): domain Bacteria; phylum Pseudomonadota; class Gammaproteobacteria; order Enterobacterales; family Alteromonadaceae; genus Pararheinheimera. The sequence continues at coordinate 146 of CBFGPY010000746.1, forward strand.
CTGACCGATAATTTCAGACACTGTCAGATTACGGTTAAAACCTTGCTGCGCAGTAGAACAGAATGAACAATCGAGCGCACAACCGACCTGAGAAGATACACACAAAGTGCGGCGGTCTTTTTCCGGGATCCAGACAGTCTCCACTTCCTGGCCGCCTTTGAGGCCCATGACAAATTTGATAGTGCCGTCCGCACTGTCCTGACGTGTGACCACCACCGGCGCTTCAATGACCGAATAGCGCTTCAGCTTTTCGCGTAACACTTTGTTGATATTGGTCATTTTATCGAAATCATCAACACAGAAGTGATAAATCCATTTCATCAGCTGGTCGGCGCGAAAAGCTTTTTCCCCGAGAGATACCAAAAACTCTTTCATCTGATCACGGGTCAGATCCAGTAAATTGATTTTTTGTTCAGGGGTTTGGCTCATGGTTCACTCCGATGGCAGCGCTGCTGCTATCTAACTTGCTGGATGTATCGCGGCGATTTGGTCTGCCATCTGCATTGACTTTGGCTTATGACAGACTAAATCGTCTCTGGTTCTTTGGCTCTTGCCAGATCAGGCAAAAAGGGGCATCAGCCCCTTCTGCTCTGTTGCAACGGTTCAGTCAGGCCAAAAAATCTGACTAAAGCCTTGATGCAATTAACGGGTACGACCACAAACTTCAGCATCGCTGAAGAAGTAAGCGATTTCACGGGCAGCTGAAGCAGCTGCGTCAGAACCGTGTACCGCGTTTTCGTCGATGCTGGCAGCGTAGTCAGCACGTAAAGTACCAGCTGTTGCATCTTTTGGATTGGTTGCGCCCATGATTTCGCGGTTTTTACGCACTGCGTCTTCACCTTCCAGCACCTGGATCATCACCGGACCTGAAGTCATGAAAGAAACCAGTGCATTGAAGAATGGACGCTCTTTGTGTTCTGCGTAGAAACCTTCAGCCTGTTCACGGCTCAGGTGCAGCATTTTTGCAGCAACGATACGCAGACCTGCAGACTCAAAACGGTTGTAGATAGCACCGATCAGGTTTTTTGCGACTGCATCTGGTTTGATGATTGAAAAAGTACGTTCTAAAGCCATGTCAGACTCCCTTAAAAATAACAGTTGAAAATTTAGCGGTCGCGAATTATACGCGATCAGTTCAGGCTTGCCTATGCTTTCCGTCACCGTGACTTTTCCGTGTCAGACGGCGCAAAACAGGCTGCCCAAACATTGTGACTTTTTGCCTGTCAGACTTCAGGGCCCGCGCCGGCTGAAGACACAAACCAACCAGATAAATGTGAGGAAGGCTGCAGTTATAAAAACAGAGAAACCGGCCGAAGCCGGTTTCTCTCACAGGATCAACTATCAGATTTATTAAAACTTACCGACGACTTTGACTGACGCATCGACTGCAGCGGCATCGATATAACCAATTGCAGTGGCGTCTGCAGCGACGGCGGCTTTAACATCGGCATCAGAGCCTAACTCTTTTGGCGGCGTGCCTTTACCAGTAAATACCAGCTTGGACCAATAAGCCTTCATCTGACTGGAAGATTTGCCCAGCACCTTGCTGTCAAATTCAGCGCGGGCCGGCGCGCTCTCCGCCAGATTCAATGGTGTGGCCTTGCTACCGTTACTGAAAGTTGTCCCGCGTCCAGTAAACAAGCGGCTGATCTCGGCCTGATCCAGGCTGGCGGCATTGGATGGATGCACCACCACAGCCACTTCAGCGGTGGCAACAGCCGATGATAAAACCAATGGAATAGCTACAAATTTCAACCAGTTCATGGTTTTCTCCACTTTTAGAATACTAAATCAATGCCGAAGGTAATGGCTTTACTGTCACC
>CBFGPY010000747.1:0-1960 GCA_965650755.1 uncultured Chromatiaceae bacterium
AACAGCGCTGCCCGACGGGTTTTACTGTCGGCATTATCTTTCAGCTCCAGAATATCGGCCAGTTTTACCCGGTTGATTATTTTGTACTGCCCACCTACTGCACGTTCAAGCAACTGTAAAAACGACCGCTCGACGTGAGTAAACAGTTGAGTCCTTTTATGAAAGGGGAATGGGTTACCATGATGGATAAAGCGGTTCACGACAACTGCAGCCAACACAGCTAACACCACCAGCAGCACAATGATCAATTCCATAGACACCTCAGACAAATTTTTGACGTTCAGCAGAAACGGCGCTTAGCCGTATTATTACTTAGCAGAAGTCATGCCAGAAAATATGCTGTCTTTGTTACTCGCTCATAATAATCCGTGATGCCAGACATATTTGGCATTAATGCCTGTGATGGTGTTTTCAGGCCTATAGTGCAACGACATCTTATTGGTGCTGTGACATCTTATCCGTCCAGTATTTGCTGGCGTTTAAGCATTAAGCTGAACCAGCCCTACTATATATATGAGGAACAAGTGATGACTACTTGCGCAGGATTAACGATTAAAGGTCCGTTGACAGCGGAATTTCAGCAAATTCTGACAGAAGCTGCCTGTAGCTTTGTCGTCGACCTCGTCCGGGAGTTCAGGCCTGAGCTGCAGCAATTGCTTGCCACCCGCCAGCAAGTTCAAGCTCGCTTTGATGCCGGCGCTTTACCAGATTTTCTGACGGAGACGGCACATATTCGCCAAAGCGACTGGCAAGTTGCCGCGATACCGGCAGATTTACAGGACCGCCGCACGGAAATCACCGGCCCGGTCGACCGGAAAATGATCATTAACGCACTAAATGCTGATGTGAAAGTCTTTATGGCGGACTTTGAAGATTCCCAGGCGCCCAGCTGGCAAGGGGTGATAGAGGGTCAAATCAACCTGCGTGACGCGAATCTTGGCACTATCAGCTATAGCGATCCTCAGTCCGGTAAACAATATGCGCTACGCGACAATCCGGCATTGCTGATTGCCCGCGTCCGCGGTCTGCATCTTTGGGAGCGGCATCTGGAAGTGGACGGCGCTCAGGTGCCGGGTTCATTGGTCGATTTCGCTTTGTATTTCTTCCATAACTATCAGATACGTAAGCAAAAAGGTACTGGCGTTTATTATTATTTACCCAAACTGCAAAGCCACAAAGAAGCAGCCTGGTGGGATAAAGTATTTCGCTTTACCGAAGCGCGGTTCCAGCAACCTGTTGGATTTATCCGCGCCACTGTGCTGATTGAAACTTTGCCAGCAGTATTTGAAATGGACGAGATCCTTTATAGCCTGAAGGACCATATCGTTGCACTGAATTGTGGACGTTGGGACTATATTTTTAGCTATATCAAGACCTTAAAGAATCATCCAGACCGCGTTTTGCCTGACCGGCAAGTGGTAACGATGAATCAGCCATTCCTTAGCGCTTATTCGCGGCTGTTGATTAAAACCTGCCATAAACGCGGTGCATTGGCGATGGGTGGCATGGCCGCTTTTATTCCGGCGAAAGACCCGGTGACCAATGCCGCTATTTTGCAAAAAGTCACGGCGGACAAATCATTGGAAGCCAACAACGGTCATGATGGCACCTGGGTGGCGCATCCGGGGCTTGCTGCCACAGCCAATGCGGTGTTTGATGCGAAACTCGGCGATAAACCGAATCAGTTGCACGTGCTGCGCGAACAGGACGCGCCAATCAGCGCAGCCGAGCTGCTACAACCCAGTGAAGGCGAGCGGACTGAAGCGGGCATGCGCACCAATATCCGCGTGGCACTGCAGTATATTGCCGCCTGGATCAGTGGCAAAGGTTGTGTGCCGATTTATGGCCTGATGGAGGATGCGGCGACAGCAGAAATCTCCAGAACCTCGATCTGGCAATGGATAAAACATGGTAAGTCATTGTCAAACGGGCAATTAATTACCAAAGACCTGTTCAGCAG
>CBFGPY010000748.1:0-1954 GCA_965650755.1 uncultured Chromatiaceae bacterium
GCCATTCCAGCCCGGGCGCATACGGCGCTTATCCGCTGATTGACTATCAATACAGCTATTTGGCGATGCTGGCGCGCGAAGGCCAACTTGGCAGTTTTGTCGAAGGCAAAGCGGTGGTCGACGCGCTGACACCAGCGATACAAGCCTGGGCCAGCTGTAAGCCGTGAATCAGACTGGCGTTCGCCGGCGTCGCAATAAAGTGCGCGCCAGCCAGTACAGCGTCGTCAGCAGCACCAACAACACCGGGATCACCAGCACGGGCAGCCCAAGCAGCGAACTCTTGCGCACTATCGCCGGAAACACCTGCATCTGACCGGTGAAAAAAGACCCGGTGGCGATCAGCATGGCAAAACCCATCCGCCACAAATGCCGCACTAAACGCTGGGCCCCGGCGATCTGGCCTTTGCACAACAGACGCAGATCCAATAGTGCGCAGAGCAAACTGACCACAGCGAAAAATACCAGCGCCTCAGGCGGGCTGTTTCTGGTGATTAAACTGGCCGGGTCTTGCAGGTATTGAAACCACAAATACAGGGCGTGCACAGCAACAGTCGCCGCGGCCAGTGCCAGCCCCGCCAGCAGCAGATAGCTCTCGCTCACTTTGCGCTTCACCACCAGCCATGCAGTCGCCACCAGATAAGCGGTGACCACAGCCACCACGCCAGTGACGTGGTCGGTGCGCAGGAAAAACGACACTATGGCGGCACTGCCAGTCATTACCAGCATCGAGAAAGTAAACAGGTTGCCGGCTTTGCGATGCAGCGGTGCACCTTTGGTGGCCATCATCGCCACAGCGCCGGCCACAATAGCCACTAAACCGGCAATAATATGGATCCACGTCATACAGCACCTTTTATCGTTAATCAGTTGATGGCGGCAGCATAAGCGAATGGCAGGAGTCTGTTAGCTGCGAACAGGCTGAATGACGGATTGGGCTGACCTGACGACGATAGGGCCGGACCAGCGACGAACACACCGGCTTGGTTGCTAAAACACCATATCGTTTACAGGTGCTCTTTACCCGTCATTTATCTGCCAATAGCGTCATTGACGCCAACCAGTGCGTTGACCATCAACTCGGGCCTGAATATTCGCGTATAGCAGTGTAAGCTGGTGCAACCTGATAGCTGCAGTCGCGGCCAAAACACAGCTGGTCCTACTGTTTAGTTGAAATTGGATAAAAGATGCAACACTCTGCTCACCCGCCCGAGCTGGCGGCGACACCTGCACTGTTTAGCTGGCCGCGTCTGCGTGTGCTGCTGTTGGCCAGTCTGGTCCTGACCTTGTTATGGCTACCGATTTTTGAGTCTAGCTGGCTGTTGCCGCCGACCCGGGTGCTGTTTGTCGGCGGTGTGCATCTGCTGGTTTTTGGCCTGGATGAACGCTACCCGAAGGGCTTGCCTCGCTGGATAGCGCGTTGGGTGCTGCAGGTGATTGCTGTCGCCGTGGTCACGCCTTTTGCTGTGGCATTGATTTATTCCCTGACAACCTGGTCACTGCCTGAAGTTTGGTCGGCCGACCCGAAAAAATTGTTTGGTTTTGGTACTTTAACTGCCGCCGGTTTATTAGTGTCACCCTGGATTGCGATGGCAGCCTTGTACCGCCATATCAATGGCCAGGCTGAGCAGCAGGCGCTGGCATTTGAGCTGGAACGCAGCAAACTAGCCAGAGACGCTTTAGATTCCCGGCTGCGTTTATTGCAGGCGCAGGTTGAGCCGCATTTTTTATTTAATACGTTGGCGAATGTGCGCGAGCTGGTCGATTCCGGCTCTGCACAGGCATCCGAAGTGCTGGGCAGTCTTATCACTTATTTACGCGCCGCTGTGCCCAATTTGCACAGCAGTGCCACCACGCTGGAGCAAGAATTAGAGTTGGTGCAGGCTTATCTGGAACTGATGCATATGCGCATGCCCGACCGCCTGCAATTTGCTATTCAGGCGGAACCGGCAGCGCT
>CBFGPY010000749.1:0-1954 GCA_965650755.1 uncultured Chromatiaceae bacterium
CACGAGATCCGCGAGATGCAGATTGTCGATTTTGGTAATTATGCCCACGGCAATCAGCCCATTCAGCATATGCCTTACCTGTACAGCTATGCCGGCAAACCCTGGCGCACCCAGGCGGCAGTGCGCCGCATTATGCAGCAGCTCTACAGCGCGGCGCCGGATGGTTATGCCGGTGATGAAGACAATGGCCAGACGTCGGCCTGGTATGTGTTCTCGGCGCTGGGGTTTTATCCGGTGACGCCGGGTGTGCCGGAGTATGTCATCGGCAGCCCGTTATTTAATGCGGTCACTGTGACGCTGCCGCAAGGCAAAGTATTGCAAATCAACGCGTTGAATAATCAACAGGACAAACCTTATGTGCAGGCGCTGCACTTTAACGGCCGCCCGGTTGAACAGAACTTTTTGCGTCACAGCGATTTGCTGCAAGGTGGCGAGCTGCGATTTGACATGAGCGCAACGCCAAATACCAGCCGCGGTGTGACTGAGCAAAGCCGGCCATTTTCGCTATCCACTGCGCCAGCCGCTGCGCCCTCCTCCTCCAAGGACACCCATTTAAACAAGGACACCCACTAATGGCTTTTATCCCGGCAGCAACTTCCAGCCGCACTACAGCTGACACCGGCCGCGGTCATTTTGCCTTTCTGGCGATGACGTCGTTGTTTTTTATCTGGGGTTTTGTCACTGCCCTCAATGACATCCTGATCCCGCACCTGAAAGCGGCGTTTGACTTAAGTTATACCCAGGCCATGCTGGTGCAGCTGTGTTTTTTTGGCGCCTATTTTTTATTATCGCCACTGGTCGGCCGGCTGATTGAACGCATCGGTTTTCTGGGCGGTATTCTGGCCGGTCTGGTGACTTTAGCCAGCGGCTGTCTGCTGTTTTATCCGGCGGCGGAACTGGCGACTTACCCGCTGTTTCTGACTGCGCTGTTTGTGTTGGCCGGCGGTGTCACGCTGCTGCAGGTGTCAGCCAATCCATATGTGGCGGCACTTGGCCCTGCCCGCACCGCAGCCAGTCGGCTGAGTCTGGCGCAGGCGGTCAATTCGCTGGGGCATACCTTAGCACCGCTGTTTGGCGCGGCGCTGATTTTTGGCGCCGCCAGTGCCGGTGCCAAAGCCGTGCAGCTGCCCTATTTATTACTGGCCGGTTTTTGTCTGCTGGTGGCGGTGATTTTTGCCAGACTGAAACTGCCAGCGTTAGATTCCTCTGCAGAAATTGCAGCGACAACTTTATCTGACTCGCAGGCCCGCCTGCCCCTGCATTTTTATGGCGCTGTGCTGGCGATTTTTTTGTATGTCGGTGCTGAAGTGTCGATTGGCAGTTTTCTGATTAACTATCTGGCGCTGCCGGAACTGGGCGCTTTTAACGAACAAACCGCCAGCACCTGGGTTAGCTATTACTGGGGCGGCGCTATGCTTGGCCGTTTCGCCGGCGCACTCATTACCCGTTATATCAACGCCTTACTGGTACTGGCCGTGCACGCCGTTGTAGCTATCGCGCTGTTATTGCTGACCATGAACCAGACCGGCATGCTGGCCGCCGTTGCGGTGATTAGCATCGGCTTTTTTAACTCGATTATGTTTCCGACCATTTTCACCCACGGCATCAATGGTTTAGGCAGCCTGACCAGCCGGGGTTCAGGTTTATTGTGTCAGGCCATTGTTGGGGGCGCTTTAGTACCCCTGCTGCAGGGCGTCGCCGCGGACAGCATGGGTGTACAACACAGCTTTGTCGTGCCGCTGCTGGCATATGTTTACATCGCCGGTTTTGCCCTCTGGCACTGGCGTGCAGGCAGGAATTAACGGTGCAATTCGCAGGCTCATTGCCCCCTACAAGGAACAGACCGTAGGGTGGGCAGAGCGAAGCGAAACCCACCCGGCAACTGAATTTATTTTGACAAAAAGGTGATTTGATGAATTTTTACAGCTCCGAGTTTTTATTACAGCATTGCCAG
>CBFGPY010000750.1:0-1953 GCA_965650755.1 uncultured Chromatiaceae bacterium
TCGTCGAGTTTGAAATCACTGACGTGCAATATCTCTGAATAAGACTTTGGTCTTAAATTCAGTTGAAAAAGCGGCTTCGGCCGCTTTTGTTGTTTATTTAATTCCCCTGTGTGATTTAATACACAAAAGCCTGATCATTTCAGCTGCAGGCGACGGAGGTGCTGTTGCGTCCTAATCATCTGGCATTTGAAATAGTGTTAGAACATCAGACGCTTTGGGTTCGGGCCTTTGGGGTGTGGACTTCCCGTGATGTTGACGAGTATGTGCGTGTTTTTCGCGAAACGGTCAGACCGGTTATCGACAATCCCTGGGCAGTGGTCCTCGATGTGCGGCAATGGCAAACCAGCCCTGCGGAAATATTCAGCGCTGCGCGGGATAATAGCCAGTGGTGTATTGAGCATCGGTTGGCTTGCGTGATTGCTCTAGTGCCGAACGATTCATTGGTTGGGTGGCAATTTGTCAAAGCCACGTCTGTTGAAGTTCCAGACTATCTGATCCGTCAACGCGTGGAGACGGACCAGCAAGCGCGGGAAAGCTTGATTGCTGCAGGCTTTCTGCTGGCAGGCAGCCTGCAACATGAACAGAAAGTTGACTAAATATCAGCCACGAGGCAGTTGCAGTTTCTTATCTTTGGCTGCGCGGTATAACACCAGAATATGGCCAATCACCTGCACTTTTTCAGCTTTGGCTTCACGCACTATGGCGTCCATCACCGCCAGTTTTTCTTCGCGGTCAATACTTGGTACTTTAACTTTAATCAACTCATGATGTTCCAGTGCCAAATCAACTTCGGCCATTACGCCTTCAGTCAGACCGTTACCGCCAAGCAGAATTACTGGCTTTAATTCGTGGGCTTTGGCTTTTAAAAACTGTTTTTGCTTGTTTGTAAGACTCATAAAATAGATTTTTCCATGTGGAAAGCTTGAAATAGCGTCATTGTACCGCCATCTTGCAGGGAAGACCAATTAAGAGTGTTTCCATGACAAAGAAAAAGCGCTCGGCCAGTTCCAGCCGCTGGCTGCAGGAACATGTGTCCGACCCTTTTGTGCACAAAGCACAAAAATTAGGCTTGCGCTCCCGGGCTTCGTTTAAGCTCGAAGAGATCCAGCAAAAAGATAAATTGATCAAAACCGGCATGACCGTCGTAGATTTGGGCTCTGCCCCCGGTAGTTGGTCGCAGTTGGCGGCAGAACTGGTAGGACAGGACGGCATCGTCATCGCTTGCGATATTCTGCCAATGGACCCACTGGCTGGTGTTGCGTTTTTACAAGGCGATTTTCGTGAAGACGCCGTGCTCGATGCATTGTTGACCCGCATCGACGGCCGAAACGTCGATGTCGTGTTATCTGACATGGCACCGAATATGAGCGGAAATGCCACTGTAGACCAGAGCAGAAGCATGTATCTGGTTGAACTTGCACTGGATATGTGTAACAAAGTGCTGAAGAAAAACGGTAGTTTTGTCGTCAAAGTGTTCCATGGCGAGGGCTTCGAAACCTTTGTCCAGCAGGTTCGGGACGTATTTACCAATGTACGGATCCGCAAACCCGATTCGTCTCGCGCCCGTTCCAGCGAGACATATATCGTGGCGACTGGTTTCAAACTCTAGTAAAGTAGCAACAGAAGCAATTCTGGTAACAAGAGGTTATTTCCTTGAGCGACATGGCAAAGAATCTGATGGTGTGGTTAGTGATCGCCGTCGTACTGATGACGATGTTCAACAGCTTCAGTCCGGCTGACCGGTCTGACCGCAACACCAGTTATACCCAATTCATTAATGAAGTGAATCAAGGGCAAATCCGTGAGGTTCAGGTGGACCGCGGTGGTGTTGTGCGGGCCGTCCGCAAAGATGGCCAACGCATCGAAACGACAATCCCAGGTGGCTATGATGAAAAGCTGCTGGATGATCTGATTAAAAACAACGTGGATTCAACCTGCGTGAAACAGGAAGAA
>CBFGPY010000751.1:0-1950 GCA_965650755.1 uncultured Chromatiaceae bacterium
AGCTGGCTGATACCAACTTGTGCCGGGGTTTCGTCATAAAGGCCCAGCGGAATACGCAGCAGCAAGGACGTTGTCGGCGTTTCCTGGCTTTGTGCGCCCAGCACGCGGATGCCGTTACTCAGTGGCTGTTGCCAGGTGGCAGGCAGTTCAATGGCCGGATTCGCGCCGGCTTGAGGAATTTTACTGCGGTCCAGGCTGTCTTTGACCGGACGCAGCTGTAAATCTTCTGCTTTGGTGGTGGAAGGGCCACCAAAATCATGCTGGACCGGTGTGAAGTTGTCGGTTTTGGCAATCAACTGGCGCTGGCCTTTGGGCACGACACTCATAATCACCGCCGCTTTGCCTTTGAGATATTGCTGATAGACGCGCTCGACATCAGCTTTAGTGACGTTTTGATAGCGCGCCAGATCGGCTGCGGTTAAATCCGGCTCGCCAAAAAAGGTCTCACTGGCCGCCAGCTGACTGACTTTGCCTTCGACACTTTGCAGGCCAAAAATGCTGGCTGCTTCCATCTTGGCTTTAACTTTACTCAGGTCATCGTCAGTGACGCCGCGCTGTTCAAATTCAGCCAGACTCTGACGGATCTGCTGCTCAGTCTCAGCTAAAGATTTGACCGCACCCGGCGCAGGCAATGCCAGCAAAGTGAATTGGCAGGCCAGTTCCTGACAGCCATGGCCGGATTGTGCCTGCACTGCTTTTTGCGTTTTCACCAGGTTTTTATACAGCAGCGAGTTATTGCCGCCGCCGAGGATCTCCGCCAGGATATCCAGCGGCGCTTCGTCAGCATGACGCACGTACACGGTCGGGAAAGCCATATACAACAATGGCAGATGCACATTGTCTTCCATCGAAATATACCGGTCCTGCGTCAGCGTCACCAATGGTTTGGCTGCAGGTGTCACTTCAGGCCCTTGCGGGATAGCGCCAAAATACTGTTGCACCAGTGGCAGTATTTCTTCGGCTTTGACAGCGCCGCCAATGGTCAAAGTCGCATTGTTCGGGCCGTACCAGCGCAGGAAAAATGCTTTGACATCATTAACATTGGCACGGTTTAAATCGGCCATATGGCCAATCACCGGCCAGGAATACGGATGTCCGTCCGGGTAAAACGCCTGATCGACGCGCTCGGACAGCCGGCCATAAGGCCGGTTATCGACGCTTTGGCCGCGTTCGTTTTTCACCGTCTCACGCTGGACTTCAAATTTCTTTTCGGTGACGGCGTTCAGTAAAAAACCCATGCGATCGGATTCCAGCCACAACACTTTTTCTAGCTGATTGACCGGCACCGTCTGGTAATAGTTGGTGCGGTCGGTATTCGTTGACCCATTCATCTCACCGCCGGCTTCCGTGATGATCTGAAAATGCTGCTCGTCAGCGACATGCTCTGAGCCCTGAAACATCATGTGCTCGAAAAAATGGGCAAAACCGGATTTGCCGGGCTCTTCGCGCGCCGACCCCACGTGATAAGTGACATCGACATGTACCAGTGGATCAGACGCATCTTCGTGCACAATGACGGTCAGACCGTTCGCCAGCCGATACTTTTTATAGGGAATAGCCACCGCGGCGGCTGGCTTGCTGGCGTCTTTCACCAGGCTGACACCGGCCGGCAGTGCCGGCTGCGTTGTTGCGGTGCTGGCTGCCTGTTGGCAACCGGCCAATAACAGGCTGAGGCTCAGCAGTGATAAAGCGAATGTTTTCATCAATACTCCGGGCAAAAACTGCGTGATGGCAGTTACTAAGGTGAAAGGGGAGCCAGCAAAAAGCTGGGGGCTGGCTGCACTTTAAATTCCTGAAACAAAAAATCAACATATTCTGCAACTGATGCGTCGTGTGCCTGCATAGTTGCGGCTAATGGCCATAAGCCGCAGAGGCTGCGCTGACCGGCGCCGGTTGTCCGCACTGTCCGCTGTCCGCCACTCTGGCGGACAGAAAAAGTGTCCGTGGACA
>CBFGPY010000752.1:0-1938 GCA_965650755.1 uncultured Chromatiaceae bacterium
CGGCAGGACTTTTTCCTGACGTTTCAGGGCAAATACAAACAGGTGCTCAAGCTGGTGGGCATAGGATTTGATACTGGGATGCAGCGGGAAGGTAAAGCCAAGTTTCAGCGCATCCTGGCCCATGCATGGCGTAAATTTATGCTCAGCCGAGGCTGCATCCAATTTATCGATATTGAGGTTCAACGGTTCAGTAATTTGATATACACGCAGGTTTTTAAACCACATAGTCAGCAGGGTCCGAAATTCTGAAAAGGGGGTCAGTATAACCGGAAAGAAGGAGGCGACAACCAGGCGACGTCACAAAGCAACGCCGCTGGTCAGGTGATTGCTCAACGTTTCAGCACTTTAGGGAAACGGATATGGTAAGCCAGGCCCTGACCTGGTTCACTGCGCACCTGAATACTGCCGCCGAGCGTCTGGCGCACCAGGTTATAGGTAATGTGAGTGCCAAGACCACTGCCGCCTTGATCCCGCTTGGTGGTAAAAAACGGGTGGAACAATTTTTCCAGCTGCTCTGCGGTTAAGCCTTTACCATTGTCACTGTAATTGATGTCAACGATGTTGCCTTCATCAATGACTGTGATGTTGATATTGCCTTCTTCCATGTCTTCAAAACCATGGATCAGGGAATTCATCAGCAGGTTGGTAAAAATCTGCGAAATGGCGCCTGCCGGACAACTCAGCACCAGGTTTTCCGGGCAGTTCACTTCGATATGGTGTTTGGTTTTTTTGAAGTGGGGCTGCAGTGAACGGATAATTTCATTCAGATAATCCTGCAACTGAATAGTGCGGATCGCTTCGCTGGTTTGGTCCACCGCGATTTGTTTAAAGCTGGCAATCAGTTCAGAAGCCCGCACCAGATTGGTGTTTAACAGCTCAGTGCCTTGTTTGGCCTCTTCAATAAAATGTTCCAGCGCTTTGGGCGACAGGCTCTTTTCCTGATACGAATGCTCTAATGCTGCCAGTTTTTCGGCGAGGAAGCTGGTCGCTGTGACACCAATACCTACAGGTGTATTGACCTCGTGGGTAATACCGGCAACCAGTCCACCAAGCGCAGCCATTTTTTCCGACTGCACTAACCGGTCTTGCGCTTGCCGCAAGTCATTCACCAGTTTTTCCAGCTCGGTTTGTTTGTTACGCAGTGCGTCTTCGGTATGACGGCGGCGCTCGATTTCTTCCCGCAGCGCCTGTTGTTTCACTTCCAGCTCTTGCTTTTGCTGTTGCAAGTCCATCATGGCCTGACTGAGGCCAGATGTTTTGCGCGCGACTTCCTGCTCCAGAATGAGATTATGCTGGTCGAGTTTTTCATTACTTTGCAGCAGCTGCTTTTGCGTGCTTTCGAGCTGGCCTTTGTAATCCTGTACCCTGGCAATCAGCCGGTTAAAGGCGTCGGCCATGACAGAGAGTTCATTGGTATCACCATGCTGAATTTCGACTTTGGTCCCTTCGAGATTATCCAGCTCTAATTCTTCAATTTGTTGCGTCAGTTCAGCCAATGGCAAGGTCAGTTGTTTACGAAACGCAATCAGGAACAGAATAATCAGAAAAGTCGTTTTGAGTACCGCGTTGCCAATCAGGAAATAAATACCGATTTTGATTCGGTCCAGCACTATAGTCCGGCTGGAGAACAGTGTGACATCACCCACTTGCGTGGCGCGGCCGGAAAATTCAAAAATCAGCGGGAAGGTATAACCAAACAAACCGCTTTGTTGTTCGGTCAGGCGCACGCCTTCTTTCACCAGCTGATTACTATAACGCTCACTGATATCCACATATTGGCCAAGCTGGGTGATCACCGCGCCACTGTCATCCCGCACAATGATGCCTTCTATCGACGGAATAGCTAACAGGCCGTCAGCAATAATCAGCGCCTGCTGGGTGTTGAGTTCCCAAATCGCTCGCGTCAGCGAACCGGAAATTGTCTGTTGCAGGGTGGCA
>CBFGPY010000753.1:0-1929 GCA_965650755.1 uncultured Chromatiaceae bacterium
GATCGCCACCGGGTCTTTTTTCACCGGTCAGATGCAGGTGTTTCCGGCGATAGTACGCAAGAGTTCGCTGCTTGGGCTGCCAGTGCTGGTGATCCCGGTGTTGTTAGTGGTCCTCACCACGTTGTACTGGCTGGCGCGCACTTTGTTACAACGCAAACGGTCGCCGCTCTGACTCACGGCTTACAGCTGGCCCAGGCTTGTATCGCTGGCGTCAGCGCATCGACCACCGCTTTGCCTTCGACAAAACTACCGAGTTGGCCTTCGCGGGCCAGCATCACCAGATAATTGTATTGATAGTCAATCAGCGGATAAGCGCCGTATGCGCCCGGGCTGGAATGGCGCTGCGCGCTTGGGCACTGGCCGCTATTGGGCTGACTAATGGTGCATTCCAGCCAATGGCCGAGGCCATAAGGCCAGTCGCTGCCAAAACCGCTGATGGCCGGGGAATTCAGCACTGTGGCAGTACCGCGTTGATTGGCGAGCATCTGTTGTTGCAGCGCTGGGGACAATAATTTGCCTTGTTGCAGAGCGCGCAAAAAATCCAGATATTGCTGGGCTGTCCAATGCATGCCTCCGGCGAGACGGGGGTTGCTGGCGGACGGCAGGTCATAACGTGCGGTGCTGAATAAACCAGTTTGTTGCACAAACTGGCGAAACAGCGCTTGCCAGTCGGCCGCAGCGGCAGCGCGAATGGCCATCAGTCCGGCGACCTGTAAATGCAGGCCGTTGTAGTCAAACACAGAGCCAGGCACCCGGCCATTGGCAGTGTTGTTACTGACGCCCTGGCGTACACATTGGGCAAAATCAGCACCGGGTAAATTCAGGCAAAACGGTTCTTCGGTGAGGCCGGAGGTAAAACTCAGCAGTTGCTGCAAAGTCATTTGCGACAGCGGATGACTAGCGCTTAACGGCCAGTCACTCAGCCGGCTGGCGGCAGTGTCACTGAGTTTCAGCACGCCGCTGTCGACCAGCCGCAGAATCATCACTGCGCTGACCCATTTCGACGTAGACGCCGATTCGTAAGACGTCACCGCACTGGACGCGCCACGTGAATAGCTAAAGCTGCGACCGTCAAAGCGCTCCAGCAGTAATGTGAAATCGGCGTCGGTTTTCAGCGCAGCCGCCTGCTGGCGCAGGCTTTGTTCCAGCGCGCTGAGGTCGCAACTCGCTTGTGGCGGTTGTGTGGATGTTGATGGCGGTTGCGTGGAGTTGCCACCACCACAAGCCGTGAGCAAGCTGGTGACCAGCACAGTGCTGAGTAAAGTCCGTTGTATCCGCATCGACCTGCATCCTGATGTTAGCCTGACTAAAGCCAGTGTTACAGCCAGTGTGGCAGAAGCAGCCCGCAGCACACAGTCAGGGGCAGGTAAAGATCTGGTAAATCTGACTGCTCAGGCTGGTTCGTGCTGGCCCGCAGCCTGCAAGTCCGGCGTCGTCCGGCGCCGCCAATACGCTTCCAGCATCAGCAAGTTCAGGCCCAAGGCCAGCAGCCTGGCATAATCATGTTGCCACTGGCTGACTGCCACTTGCCAGCCGTCGAGCTGGCCTAAAGTTAAAGCGGCGACCAGTTCCAGCAACAAGCCAGTTAAAGTCGCAAGCACTGCGGCAACTCCCCGGCACATCCAACGTTGATGCGCGATAAAACGGCGTTGGCGCACCCGGTAAAACGCCAGGCTGAAACAGCCAATAATGGTCAGACTCAGCGCCCACAGACCAACATAACGCGGGCCAAGGTCAGCCGGCGTTAACATGTGATGCATCCAGACACCGGACGCGGCCATCAGCAAACCACTGCACAGGGCTAGCCGGCCGCTGTGCCGGTGCCAGCGCGGCAGACGCTGGCGCAATCGGGCGGAAAACTGCAGCGGCACAGTCAGAAAAAACAGCACGCCACTGCCTGAGTGCAGCAAAATAGCGGCGGGCGTCTGC
>CBFGPY010000754.1:0-1928 GCA_965650755.1 uncultured Chromatiaceae bacterium
AAAGCCAAATCAAACGTGGCAATCAGGCCAGAGCCAACCAATTGCTCGGTTCAGCGCGCCAGTGTTATGAAAAAGCCTTGGTGACACTCAGTAATGCCAGCCATGTCGATGAATATGTACAGTCCCGCCGCTCCGAGATGAACAGTATCCTGCAAGAAATTGCCGAAGAACTCAAAGAAGGCAATCTGCGTGACCGGCAGAAAAAAGCCGAGCAGGAAAATAACGACCTCGACGTGCTGTTTGCGCCAAAAAGAAAATGGTGATGCCATAACGGCCTTTGCTGCCGGATCTGTACTCAGCACAAAAACAAAGCCCCGCATGCGGGGCTTTGTTTTTGCTGCAAGGGGCGATCAGGCGTCAGCCTTACCTTCCACCCACTGACCGTTTTTGTACCAGGCCATCCAGCCGGTCGCTTTGCCGTCTTTCTCTGACATCACATACTGCTGCTTGGTCTTGCGACTCCAGCGTACTATGGTCGCGTTACCGGCCGGGTCCTGAGCGGGTGCAGCGGCCAGATAATGGAACTTCGGCATCATCCGATCTTTAAAGCGTTGTAACTCGGCAACCAGCGGTGCACGGGTCTCACGGCTTTTCGGGAAAGTTGATGCAGCAAGGAACAAACCTGCGGCACCATCGCGCAGCACAAAATACGCATCTGACTTTTCACAGCGGAGTTCCGGCAAATGCACCGGATCTTCTTTTGGCGGCGCGGCTTCACCGTTACGCAGCAATTTGCGGGTATTTTTACAGTCGCTGTTGGTACAGCCAAAGTATTTACCAAAGCGGCCGGATTTTAATTGCATGTCCGAGCCACATTTTTCACATTCAATCAGCGGGCCTTCATAGCCTTTGATTTTAAAAGCACCGCTTTCAACCAGATAACCATCACAACCCGGATTGTTGCCACAGACATAAAGTTTACGTGTTTCATCCAGTAAATACGGGTCCATCGCAGTCCCGCATTTAGCGCAGCGCTTTTTGTGACGCAGCACTTCAGTTTCCAGCTCTTCCTCGTCGGTGACCAAGACCGCTTCATCACCTGGCGTCAGGTTCATCGTGGTAGTGCAACGTTCCTTGGGCGGTAAGTTGTAGCCTGAGCAACCCAGAAACACACCGGTACTAGCGGTACGAATACCCATTTTACGACCACAGGTCGGACAGTCGATGTCAGTCAGCACAAACTGATTGGTGCGCATGCCGCCTTCCGTACTGTCACCCTCAGCGACTTTCAACCGTTTGGAGAAATCGGCATAGAAGTTATCCAGTACTTTACGCCAGCCCGCTTCGCCATTGGCGATGTCATCGAGTTTCAGCTCCATGTTGGCGGTAAAATCGTAGTTCATCAGATCGCTGAAATTCTCGACCAACCGGTCCGTGACGATCTCGCCCATTTTTTCGGCATAAAAACGCTTGTTATCGACTTTGACGTAACCGCGCTCCTGGATGGTGGAGATGATCGCTGCATAGGTTGAGGGGCGGCCAATACCGCGTTTTTCCAGCTCTTTTACCAGGCTGGCTTCACTGTAGCGTGCCGGCGGTTTGGTAAAGTGCTGCGCCGGCAATAGCTGTTCGAGACTTAATACTTCGCCGACTTTGACATCCGGTAATTCATTTTCTTCTTCGTCTTTACGTTTTTGCGCCGGTTGGACCCGGGTCCAACCGTCAAAACGCAACACACGGCCTTTGGCACGCAGCTCAAAATCACCGGCTTGTACTGTGATGTTCGTAACGTCATACAGCGCTGGTGGCATCTGACAAGCGACAAACTGGCGCCAAATCAGCTCGTACAGCTTCTTCGCGTCTACTTCCATATCACTTAAGGCAGACGCCTGCACATTGACATCTGAAGGACGGATCGCTTCGTGCGCTTCCTGTGCATTGGCCTTACTGCCATAACTTAATGGCTCAGCCGGCAGATAGTTTTTGCC
>CBFGPY010000755.1:0-1926 GCA_965650755.1 uncultured Chromatiaceae bacterium
CCCTTCGCGTTTGAGCTGTGCCGGCTCGTACATATTACGTCCGTCAATGATCACTGCTTGCTTCAATGCGGTTTTTAATGCCGTGAAATCCGGGGCACGGAAGTTTTTCCACTCCGTACAGATAATCAGCGCGTCCGCATCTTTCAGCGCAGCCTCTTTAGTCCCACATAGTTTCAGATCACTGCGCTGGCCATAAATACGCTGTGTTTCTTCCATCGCTTCAGGGTCAAAGGCCTGTACAGTCGCGCCGGCCGCCCATAATGCTTCCATCAGCACCCGGCTGGCAGCTTCGCGCATATCGTCGGTATTAGGTTTGAAACTCAGGCCCCACAATGCGAAAGTACGGCCGGAAAGATCTGCACCAAACTCAGTGATAACCCGCTGAAATAAAACGGTCTTTTGCATTTCGTTGGCTGCTTCAACTGCCTGTAGCACCTGCGGCTGATAGCCTATTTGCTCAGCGGTACGGATCAGCGCCTGGACATCTTTTGGGAAGCAACTGCCACCATATCCGCAACCCGGGTAAATAAAATGATAGCCAATGCGCGGATCTGACCCAATCCCAAGCCGCACCTGCTCAATGTCTGCGCCAAGCCGCTCTGCCAAATTGGCCATTTCATTCATAAAACTGATTTTGGTTGCCAACATACAGTTCGCGGCATATTTGGTCAGCTCGGCCGAGCGCACGTCCATCACAATCATCCGGTCGTGATTACGGTTAAAAGGCGCATATAACTCTTTCATCAGACTGATACTGTTGGCGTTGGTACTGCCAATCACAATGCGGTCCGGCTTCATACAGTCATTCACTGCCGCACCTTCTTTTAAAAATTCAGGATTAGATACCACTTCAAAGGAGATGTCAGCCTGGCGGCTTTGCAGTACTTGCCGTACTGTTGCTGTGACTTTGTCAGCTGTCCCCACAGGGACAGTAGATTTGTTTACAATCACTTTATTTGTAGTCATGTGGCTGGCAATAGAAGTAGCCACTGCCAGCACATATTTTAAATCGGCGGAGCCGTCTTCATCCGGCGGTGTGCCGACTGCAATAAACTGGATCTCGGCATGGGCAACCCCTTCTGCCGCACTGGTAGTGAAACTGAGCTGGCCTGCCGCAACGTTGGCAGTGACAATACTTTCAAGGCCCGGCTCATAAATCGGGATCACCCCTCTTTTCAGTCCTTCTACTTTCGCGTTATCCACGTCCACACAAAGCACGTGGTGACCCATATCAGCCAGGCAGGCACCTGTCACCAGCCCGACGTAGCCCGTACCAAAAATCGTTACATTCATAGATTATTCCGTCAGCAATTGCATTAAACGGGCTTTATACTCAGCACCAAAAGACGAATTCAGCGCATATTCGGCGTTTGCCAGCGCGTAACCAATTTTGCTGCCACAGTCATGCGATTTGCCTTTGATGTGGTAAGCTTCGATGGTTTCCAGCAACCGTAACTGGTGTAAACCGTCTGTCAGCTGAATTTCATCGCCGGCACCGGGCGGCGTATATTCAAGTAAATCCCAAATCGCCGGTGACAGCACATAACGGCCGGTGATCGACAGATTGCTGGGGGCCTCGTCCACATCTGGTTTTTCCACCATGTCCCGCACCTGGACACTCTGGCCAGCCTGTAAGACTGCACCGTCGACATCGACAATACCATATTGATTCACCAGTTTTGCCGGAACCGGCTCCACCATAATCTGACTATGGCCGGTTTGCTGATAACGCTGAATCATTTCCGCCAGATTGTCTTTTTTCAGATTGCAGCGATATTGATCGATAATGACGTCCGGCAGCAACACCGCAAATGGATGATTCCGCACGACAGGCCTTGCACATAAAATCGCGTGGCCAAGACCCAGCGCATGCGGCTGACGGACCGAGATCACAGTAACATTTTTCGGCGTGATATTGTGGACTTC
>CBFGPY010000756.1:0-1921 GCA_965650755.1 uncultured Chromatiaceae bacterium
CCATTGACCAGCACCTGATGCTGACTGCGCCAAAGCCCGGTTTGGGGTTGAAGCTGGCTGGCATGAGAATAAAGAGAACAGAAAAGACAAGATGAAGACAGGACTAAAACTGTGAAAAGGCGCATGCGGCGCTCTCCCTGAGGTGCTGATAACTGGCAATTAGAGGCTACAGGGTCTCCGGAAGTTTCAGTTTTTCAAATAAGATCCCGGCCAGGGTGCGGTTATTGACATTAAGTTTGCGCAAAATCGCCGACACATGCTGCTTGACCGTGGTTTCCTGCACATTCATTTCATAGGCGATTTGTTTGTTCAGCAAACCGTCGGCAATCATTTTCAGCACGCGAAATTGTTGTGGCGTCAGCTGCTCGAGCCGGCCGGCAAATTCGGCGTCAATTAAATCCTGCGCCTGCGCCACGCTTTGCTGTAAATCGGCTGGCAGCCAGGTGTCTCCGGCCAGCACAGCGTCCACCGCTTCGGTTAACACTTCAAGCGGGGCAGATTTAGGCAAATAAGCGGCGGCCCCTAATTGCAGCGCCTGTTTGATCACGGCGGGGTCTTCAATGGCCGAAACCATCAGAATGGAAATATCCGGATATTCAGTGCGAAGCGCAGTTAAACCGGCAAAACCTTCAGCATCCGGCAGTTTTAAATCGAGCAAAATCAGCTGAGTGTCCGGATGTTCCCGCAGCAGTGGCCACAACTGCGCCATGCTATGCGCCTGATACAGGCGGGCTTCCAGGCCCAGAATGGTCTGCAGCGCCTGCGACAAGGCAACACGGAATAACGGATGGTCATCAGCAATAATGGCAATCATAAGTCACAGTATCCAAACAGCAGAACGACCATGATGCGGGAGCAGACAAGCCGGTGCAAGCATTACACCCACACCGGCTTTGATGGCGTCGCGCGGTTGGCAGATGCAGAAGCTGTTCAGTTCTGCACCGACCACCATTCTTCTTTAACAAGTCATCAGAACCGGTAGCCCAGCGACAGACTCACTGTTCTTGGGTCACCGTAGTAAGCCGTGATGGTTTGCTCGGCCGCCAGCAGCGGGAAGTTGTAACCAGCGATGCGGGTGATCTTATCGCCTAAGTTACGGCCTTGTACTGATACGTCCCACTTGCCGTCCGGTGAATACCAGGTCGCTCCGGCGTTAAACAGCGTGTAACCGCCGTAATCCAGCATCGATGGCAGTTCAAAAATCTGCGTTTCGCTGCGGTGCGACAGGTTGGCATTCAGCACCAGTTCGCCGCCGTACAGCGCGACTGTATATTTACCGCCTAAAGTGGCAGTCAGTTCCGGCGTGTTGGCAAAAGACCACAGACCCGATACGTCTGACGTGGTTTTAGTCACGGCATCGTAGAACAGCACTTCGTTAAACTTGGCATCGGTGTAACCGACAATCAGGTTAAATTGCAGTGCATCGGTCGCCACCGCAGTGGCTTCCAGTTCAATGCCATTAATGTCAGCGCTGGCCGCGTTCAGTACTTGGGATGCGACTGTGTTATTGACAGCGCGCTGCACAGTCACCTACATATCATCATAAGCCGAGGCAAACACCGCGGCATTTAAACGCAACCGGCGGTCCAGCCATTCGCTTTTCAGACCCAGCTCGTAGGTATCGACAGTTTCCGGCTGGTACGGATCGCCGGCATTCGGGTTGACCGATTGGTTACCGCGCATATCAAAACCACCGGACTTAAAGCCGTCGGTATAAGAGCCGTACACCATCATGCTGTCGTTGGCCTGATATTCAAAACCAAGGCGTGGTGAGAAGTGGCTGAAGCTTTCGCTGCCTTTAAAATCAGACTGAGTGCCGATTTTGGTCGCGGTATTGCGTGGCAGCTTGTAACCGAGATAAACGTAACGGTAGACGTTGGCGTCTTTGATCATGCCTTGGCCTTGCTCCTCCATGGCCTCG
>CBFGPY010000757.1:0-1918 GCA_965650755.1 uncultured Chromatiaceae bacterium
TGCATTGTTGGACAATAAAGTGCAGCAAACCCGCTTACGCAATCCCTATTATTTCGTGATGCAGGGTAATGAAGCGCTGAGTGAGCAACGCCTGGCCGATGCTGAACTGGCATTTCACCGCAGTATCCGCTTACAGCCAAAAATGCCGGAAGCGCTGTTTGGCCTGGCTAAAGTAGCCATCATGCAACATGACTATGCATCTGCGACCGGCTATTTGCAGCGGGCCCGTTTATATGCACCGGCCGGGGCTGACCGGCGCTTATATGACCACAAAATTGAGATGTTAAATGCAGTGGCGCAGGCGGATTAAGCTGGTTTTATCGCTTGCTTTCGCTGGCTGGTTTTGTTCGGCAGCCATTGCAGGGACAGAGCCGGAACCGGCAACGGCAAATGAGAACCAGGCCTGGCGTGATTTACAGCATCTGGCCGCCGATGCAATGGGAGGGCGGGCGACCGGGAGTACCGGCAGCCTGCTGGCACAACAATATCTGCAGACACGTTTCGCTGAGCTTGGATTGGTGTCGCTCAGCGAAAATTATCTACAGCCTTTTACTTTTCATGAAGGCTTCAGCGAACGCCATGGTGTGAATGTACTGGGACTCAGGCGCGGTTGTTCACAACCTGAGCGTTATATCGTCGTGACCGCACATTATGATCACCTGAAGCCGCGTGGGCAGAAAATCTTTAACGGTGCTGACGATAATGCCTCGGGCGTCGCGGGTTTATTGTATCTGGCGGCACAGACACAACAAATCTGCCCGGTATATTCCTATTTGTTTCTGGCTACTGACGCGGAAGAAATGGGCTTAGATGGCGCAAAGGCGTTTTTAGCCAAGCCGCCGGTGGCACCAGAGCAAATTCTGTTGAATATCAATCTGGATATGATTAGCCGTGGTGAAAGTAACCAACGGCTTTATCTGGCGGGCAAAAAAATGTTGCCGCAGTTAACTGAATTTGCCGCCCGAGCGCAAACGCCATTAAAACTGACTTTGGCGCATGACGGCCGGCAAAGCAGTTTGGGTCGGCGCAGTCAGCCGCCAATCGACTGGAGTAATGCCAGTGACCATGCAGTTTTTCGCAAAGCCGGTATCCCATTTATGTATTTCGGTGTCGATGTACACCCGCAATATCACACGCCGCAGGATGACTGGCAGCGTATTGATCCGCAGTATTTTTTTGCCGTGCTGCGGCTGATAGAACAAAGCCGGCGCTGGTTGGAAAGCTTACCGCCGCAAACGCTGCTGCGGACTCAGAAATCCAGCAATAACTGAGACTGTTGTCTGTTTTGAACCTTCTGACGGCGCTCTGGCGGCCTTTTCCGGCTGGCATGACGTTCGCGCACTGCTGCACGGCCTTGTTGCCATTCCTGTTTGTCATAGCGGGCATGCCAGTCTTTTAGCTGGTGGCGGGCCTGCCGTGTAGCCTGTTGCAGGTCGACTATCGGCGCCGGGTAGTCGAGACCTAACCGCACACCATATTGCAGTTGCAGCGTAGCGGGCAACAACCAGGGCTGGTGCAGCCATTCATTGGGTAATCGGGCCAGTTCCGGGCACCAGCGCCGGATAAAATGGCCTTGTGGGTCCTTTTGCAGGCTTTGTTTCAGCGGGTTGTACATCCGGTTTGGATTAATCGACGTCGTGCCGGCCTGCATCTGGATCTGCGGATAATGAATGCCTGGCTCATAGTCGGTAAAACAACGCGCTAAATGCAGCGCGACCGGTCGCCAGTCCAGCCACAGCTGATAACTGGCAAAGGCTACTAACATGGCACGGGCGCGAAAATGTATCCAACCGGTGGCCAGCAGGCAGCGCATCGCCGCGTCAATCAGCGGATAACCGGTTTCACCGCGTTGCCAGGCCTGAAACAGCTGCGGCTCAAACTGGTCGCGCATGCCCTGATACAACGGGTTCATCGGCAT
>CBFGPY010000758.1:0-1916 GCA_965650755.1 uncultured Chromatiaceae bacterium
AGGTGCCGCTTTGGCAGCCTTTTAAAAACAGCTGATACTGCGGGTCGAGCGCATAAGGCCCGGTGGAATAAATGTCGGCGTGTAAACTGCGGTCAAAAGGGTGAAAACGATGCAGCAGGCTTAACGGTTTTTGCTGGCGGTAAAACACCAGTAAACCGCTGGAATCAACTGGACACACAGCTTCGAGCACATCCAGCACTGCGGCAAAAAAACCGGGTTTACCCAGCTGCTGCCACAAGGCGACCTGCGCATCCAGCATCTGCTGATCCCAAATCAGCGCCAGCGAGCCCCGATGATAAACTTCCGATTTCCCGCGCACCGTGCCTCCCTGTCGACTGCAGTGAATTAGCCGCTATTGAAGTATTACCTTAACGTTTTTTTCGTGCTGTGCCTATTAGCCGAAAGGCGATGTTGAGATGTGTTTTTTGAATTTGTCGTCTTATAACAAACCTGTTTGCCCCAAAAAAAGCGGCCGCAGCCGCTTTGAGTCTTCAGTTTGTTACTGACAGGATAAACTGGCTTTGCCGGCCGACCCCGGCACCAGCCGGATATCCGATAGCTGCACTTTGTTGGCGGCTTTGCTGCTTAACACAAAACTTTGCTGCACTTTGCCAAAGTCAGTGCCTTTAAAGCAGGCAAGGTCAATGCTAAGGGTCTGCCAGCCGGATTTGCCTTTGAGCAGCGGTGTCAGGTCAACAGTGCCACCACATTGTTCGCCGCAGCCGAGGCTCAAATTCAGACCTTGCACTGGTTGTAACGGATTGATTTGCAGTTCCAGCACGGCGTTGCTTTCGCGATAACCACGTAAATCCCGCGGGAAGTTACTGGCCAGTGCCAAGGCGTTGTCGGTCTTGCCGCCAAAGCTTATTTCGCGGCCGTCTTCCTGTACGCGCCGGTCGATGGATTTGTAGCTCAGGTCGCCGAGTGTCTGCACATTGGTGATGACCTGGGCCATTTGCTTGCCGCTTTTCAGCCAGAATTGCCAGGGTGCTTTGGCGGCGCGTTCAAATAACGGCAGTGGCGCTTGTGCGCCATTGCCGCCAGCGGCTTGTTCGGGCAGTGCTTTGCTCAGTGGCCCTGCATCTTTGGTGGTATAGGTTAAGCCAAAACCAAAAGGTAATAATGCGGTCTGGCCGTCGCCCTGATTGACCTTAAATTGCGTCGGCTCAGCCGGCCAGCTGTAACTTAACTTACCGTGGAAGTCATATTGTACTTTGCCATCGGCGGTTTTTAGTAAGACGTCAGCGACACCGGCACCTTCACTGCCCGGTAACCAGGCGGCGACAAAAGCGTCGGACTGATTCAGTTCCGGATTAATCCACAGCGGCCGGCCGCTTAAAAACACACTGACCACCGGAATGCCTTGTTGTTTCAGTGATTTCAGTAAGTTCAGTGCCGTTTTATTGCCACGCTGGAATTCCAGATTGTCGATATCGCCGTTGCCTTCGGCATAAGGTTCTTCACCAAATACCACCACAGCTACATCCGGTTTTTGTTGGAAGCTGCCATCTTTGGACAGCGTGATCTGACCGCCGGCCGCTTTCACCTGATTGGCAAACCCCTGATAAATTGAACTACCGCCCGGGAAGTCACTATTCACATTGCCGGTGCCTTGCCAGCTAATGGTCCAGCCGCCGCTTTGCAGGCCAATGTCGTCAGCGGCAGGGCCGGCGAGCAGAATCTTCGCTTTCGGGGATATGGGGAGCAACGACTGATTATTCTTCAACAATACCAGCGATTTACGCACGGCATCGCGCGCCACAGCACGGTGTTCAGCAGCGCCGATCAGTTCAAGTTTGCCGGACAAAGCGCGTTTGGCCGGGCCCGGCCGGTCAAATAATCCGGCGCGTAATTTCACCCGCAGAATACGCCGCACCGCATCGTCGATGCGGCTTTGTGCGATCTCGCCACTTTTC
>CBFGPY010000759.1:0-1911 GCA_965650755.1 uncultured Chromatiaceae bacterium
TGAAAGCATTAAGTTCAGGCTTGCAGCTCGGCTTCAGTAAAGACATCTGCAAACAGCGCACTGGACAAATAACGTTCAGCGGAAGATGGCAGGATCACCACAATGTTTTTGCCGGCAAATTCCGGCGACTCTGCCAGCCGTTTGGCGGCAACCACGGCAGCGCCGGAAGAAATACCGGCCAGGATGCCTTCTTCTTTCATCAGACGGTGTGCCATGGCTATGGCGTCGTCATTGCTGACTTTCTCTACGCGATCGAGTAATTCCAAATCCAGGTTGCCCGGGATAAAACCAGCGCCAATGCCCTGGATTTTGTGTGGGCCCGGTTTAATTTCTTCGCCAGCCAGTTTCTGGCTGATCACCGGTGAATCGGCCGGTTCTACCGCGACGCTCACCAGCGGATGTTTTTTCTCCAGCTTGATATAATGGCTCACCCCGGTAATAGTACCGCCGGTGCCGACGCCTGCAACGAATACATCAATATTGCCGTCAGTGTCGTTCCAAATCTCCGGGCCTGTGGTATCAAAGTGGATTTGCGGGTTGGCCGGGTTTTCAAACTGTTGTAATAACAAGTATTTTTCAGGATTAGATGCCTGAATTTCTTTGGCTTTTTCAATCGCACCTTTCATGCCCTTCGCGCCTTCAGTCAGCACCAGGTTGGCGCCTAAGGCTTTGAGCAGTTTGCGGCGCTCTAAGCTCATGGTCGCCGGCATGGTCAGCGTCAGCGGGTAACCGCGGCTTGCGGCGACAAAAGCCAGGGCAATACCAGTGTTACCGGAAGTGGGTTCAATCAGTTCTTTGCCAGGGCCTAATAAACCTTTTTTCTCCGCATCCCAAATCAGGGCGGCGCCTAAGCGGCATTTAACGCTGAAACTCGGGTTACGCGCTTCAATTTTGGCGTAGACGTTACCGGTAGTGACGCGTTTTAATTTGACCAGCGGTGTGCGGCCGATTGACAATGAGTTGTCTTCATAAATGTTTGCCATACAGAGCTCCAGACAGACAAAGAATTTGGCCCAGCATAACCGCTGGTATAAAAAACGAAAGTAGCGTTTTGATATAAGTTATATGACTTAATGTTATAAGCGATTACCGCGAATTTGAGGCATCCATGCGTTTTCAAAGTAACGACTCTTATATAGTCACCCCTGAACTGGCGCTCGCGGTCAACGCCGCAGTCACTTTGCAAAAACCTTTATTAATCAAAGGCGAGCCTGGTACCGGTAAAACGGAACTGGCCAAAGCGCTGGCTGCAGCACTTGGCACCGACCTGCTGCAATGGCATATCAAATCTACCACCAAAGCGCAGCAGGGCTTGTATGAATATGATGCTGTATCACGCTTGCGCGACAGTCAGCTGGGTGACGTGCGGGTGCATGACATCGCCAATTACATTAAACCCGGTAAGTTATGGCAGGCTTTTACGGCCACTAAGCGCCCGGTGTTGTTGATTGATGAAATTGACAAGGCCGACATTGAATTCCCTAACGACCTGCTGCATGAACTCGACCAAATGGCCTTTGATGTGTATGAAACCGGTCAAACTGTGCGTGCAGCCCAGCGTCCGGTAGTTATCATCACATCAAACAACGAAAAAGAGCTGCCGGATGCGTTTTTGCGCCGCTGCTTTTTTCACTATATCCGCTTTCCGGATGCTGAGGCACTGGAGCGGATTGTCGATGTACATTTACCAGGTTTGTCCAAACAGCTGCTGAGCGAAGCGTTGCAAAGCTTTTTTGGCTTGCGCGATTTACCGGCACTCAAGAAAAAACCGTCGACTTCTGAGCTGATTGACTGGCTGCGTTTATTGTTGGCTGAGCAGGTAACCCCGGAGCAATTAAAACAAAGCCGCGAAACTGGCGGTTTAATGCCCTTGTTTGGCGCTTTGCTAAAAAACGAACAAGACGTGGCGTT
>CBFGPY010000760.1:0-1908 GCA_965650755.1 uncultured Chromatiaceae bacterium
CTGGTTTGCCGTTGATAAAATGCAGAACAGTTTGCATAAAAACGCCTTAATAAGGTTGCTGTTGTTGTTGGCTCTGATAACGGGCGAAGGCTTGCTGCACTTCGTCGCGGCTGGATACGGCCGGAATGGCGACGTCCCACCAGCTGCCGTTGTCGGTGCTGACGGCCGGATCGGTTTTAATTTCAATCAGATAACTACGGTCGGCGGCGCGGGCGCGGCTGATGGCCTGCTCCAGCTCCGCCACATTGCTGACTTTTTCACTGAGTGCGCCTAAAGCGCGGGCATGCAGCGCAAAGTCGATATCCGGTGCGCTGCCCTCACAGTCACGCCATAAGTTATTAAAAGGCGCGCCGCCACAGCCTTGTTGCAGCCGATTAATACAGCCAAAACCACGGTTATCTAAAAGCACTACAATGATTTTTTGCCCCAGCATCACGCTGCTGGCGAGCTCTGAGTTCAGCATTAAATAGGAGCCGTCACCGACCACCACGAACACTTCGCGCGCGGGCGCGGCCAGCTTGACGCCAAGCCCACCGGCAATTTCGTAGCCCATACAGGAAAAACCGTATTCAAGGTGGTAACTACCAGGGCCTTCGGCGCGCCACAGTTTATGCAGCTCGCCCGGCAGACCACCGGCGGCGCAGACCACAACATCACTCGGTTGTGACTGGCGTTTGATAGCGCCCAGCACTTGGGCGTCTGACGGCAAGCCGGTTACCGGCGCTTGGGTCAGTTCTTCATACTTTTGTTGCCACTGCTGATTCAGCTGCTTGGCATGGTGAAGCCAGCCGGCGTCAACGGGCGAAGACTGTGGCCAGTTGCCGGCCTGCAGCGCGTCGTCCAGTTGTTTCAGCACAGTGCGGGCGTCACCGACCAGCGGTACCGCCTGATGTTTGTGCGCATCAAAAGCGGCGACGTTGATTTGCAGCAAAGGTTTGCCGGCAAAGCCACTGCGCGACTGCGTAGTGAAATCCTGCAGCCGGCTGCCAACGGCGATAATTAAATCTGCTTCTTGTGCCAGTTGATTCGCTGCCGCTGAGCCGGTGACGCCAATACCGCCAACGGCGCACGGATGTTGCCAGTGCAGGCTGCCTTTGCCAGCCTGGGTTTCTGCCACCGGCATGCCATAACGGGCCGCGAAGTCGGCGAGCTGCGCCGCGCATTGGCTATACAGCACACCACCACCGGCGATCAGCAGCGGTTTTTTCGCCTGGGAGAGCAGCTTCAGCGCGTCAAAGATCTCTGCGCCATCCGCCGGCTGGCGCCGTGGCCGGTGCGTGACCGGTAAAAAGAAACTTGCGGGGTAATCAAAGGCTTCGGCTTGTACATCCTGCGGCAGTGCCAGCGTGACCGGGCCGCAGTTGATGGGGTCAAGCAGCGTTTGCATCGCCACCGGCAAAGAATGAATCAGCTGTTCCGGCCTGTTGATGCGGTCGAAATAGCGGCTGACCGGGATAAAACAGTCGCTGGCCGCAGTATTCGGATTACCAAAATCTTCGATTTGCTGCAGCACCGGGTCCGGTTTGCGGTTAGCAAAGTGGTCACCCGGCAGCAATAACACCGGTAAACGGTTGGCATGTGCCAGCGCGGCAGCAGTCACCATATTGGTGGCACCGGGGCCGACTGACGTGGTGCAGGCCATCAGCCGGCGGCGGTCATTGGCTTTGGCAAAGGCAATAGCCGCGTGGGCCATGCCTTGTTCGTTGTGCGCGCGAAGCGTCGGTAAGGTGTCGCGGACCTGATACAGCGCTTCGCCGATACCGGCGACATTCCCGTGGCCAAAAATCGCGAACACGCCGGCGAATAAAGGTTCCACCCGGCCGTCGTCTTGCTGGATAAACTGCGCGCTTAAGAATTTCACCAGTGCCTGCGCCATGGTCAGGCGGATAGTGGCTTTGTGGGTATTGT
>CBFGPY010000761.1:0-1905 GCA_965650755.1 uncultured Chromatiaceae bacterium
GTCCTGCTGCAGAGGTATTGCTCCGCTGCATCTGGTGCACCCGGCCATCCGGGCCACGATATTGGCCGTCGGCGTCACTATACACGCGCGGTGCTAAGGCGCTGTGATATAGCGCAGTGTAAAACTGGGTTTTGGTTTGGGCATCTGCGTCGATTTGCACTTGCGCCAGTTCAATACGCCAGGCGGCTTGGGCCTGTTGCAACGTGATAGCGAAGTTACCGGCTTGCTGTTCAGCCGCCGAGTTTTGTGTTGCAAGGTCGGCGGCCAAATTGGCAGCGGCCCCTTCGACGCTGACCGAACTTAGCGCTGTGCGCAGCAGCAATTCACGTCGTGGCGTGTTGCTGTCGCCGGCAAACTGTGCGGTAAAAAGGGTTGGTCCGCTTTGCGCGCACTGGCTTAAATCCGCCGGCAATGCCTTTGGTAGGCGGTGGGCAGCCTGGAGCGGTACCGAACTTTTAGTGTAAAAAAACACCTTTTGATCTTTAGCCCAGCCGCTGGAAAAACGATAACCCGCGAGCGTGTAGGCATCAGGCTGATATAAACAAGTGGCAGTGGTACTGTCCCAGTTGCGGCTGTAAGTTAAATCCAACTGCAGCATGGCAGGCGCAGCGGGTTTAAAATAACGATAACTTTGCAAGCCGGAGCGCAGCGCCGCGGTTAGTTCCACCTCAATCTGACTGTCTTCCAGCAACACCCGGTAATAGCCGGGGCTGGCCGTTTCGTTGGCGTGGCTAAAGCGTTCGCTGCGTACTTGTGCCTCTTTGCCAGCGGCCGCCGGCATGATCTGAAAAAACTCGCCACTGAAGGGTAAAAACGAGATGTCGTATAAATCACCAGCGCCGGTACCGGATAAATGCAGGTGGCTGAAACCGGCGATGTGGCTGTCCGGATAAAAGTACCCGCTGATCCAGTCCCAGCCACTGCGGCCATTGTCGGGGCTTAGTTGCACCATGCCATAAGGCACAGTGGCGCCGGGGTAGGTTTTGCCTTTACCGTCAGTGCCAATCAGCGGATTGACCCAGCGCAAAGGCTCGTCAACTTCAGTTGCTGTTAGCGGCGATGTTGGCGGCGATGCTAGTTGCTGCTGACAAGCACTCAGCAGCAAGCCTGCGACAGGTACACAGGCGGCAAGCCAGACCAACCGCAAATTCCGACCCCGGCCCATATTAAGCCTCGCTGCCTGTGACAGGGCTTGTCACAGAGGTCACGCCCATACCACGCAGCACTTCAATCACAGCACATAAAGTGTGGTAATCGCATTTAGCGCCGGCGGCGGATTTTTCATTGCTGACTTTGCTGTTATCCCGTGTCAGCAAGCGGAACCAGGCACCATATTGGTGATCAACCAAATGTTCCCAACTGTATTGCCACAGCGCCTGATAAGCCGCCATGTAGCTGATATTGTTGGTGGCCTGATACAGCAGCGCAGCGGCGGCCATCGATTCGGCCTGCACCCAGAAATACTTGTCGTCGTCACACCAGCGGCCATCCGGCGCAAACCCATAAATCAAACCGCCGTGCTGATGGTCCCAGGCTTGTTCATAAGCGCGGTCAAACAAAGCGCGGGCGCGGTTTAACATCCAGTCTTCTGGCTGGTGGCGGTGCAGAATTAACAGCAGCTTGGCCCATTCGGTCTGATGACCAGGCTGGAAACCCCAGGGCCGGTACAGATTTTTCGGGTCGTCTTTGTTGTATTCCACATCGATTTTAAACTCAGGCGTGTAATGCTCCCACACCAGACCGTCGGTTAAATCGGCCTGCCGCACGGCAATATTGGTGGCAAGGGTATAAGCGCGGTCTAAAAACAATTGCTCGCCGCAGGCTTCAAAGGCAGCCAGCATGGCTTCGCACAAATGCATATTGGCATTTTGGCCGCGGTAGTTGCTGAGCACACCTTGTTGGCTC
>CBFGPY010000762.1:0-1904 GCA_965650755.1 uncultured Chromatiaceae bacterium
TTAACCTGCAACTGTTGCAGATAGACCATCCGACCGAGAAATCGGAGCAACATTTCAGTGTCGAACTGCCGCAGATGAACATTCAGCGCTTTGAGATTTGGCAAAATGGCGTGTTGGTTGCGACGCAGGATAACAACACAGGCCTGGCGAGTCGTTCTGATGCAACACAACAACAGCAGCTGAGTCAAAACCAGTTCCAGCTCGATGAAAGTGCCAATCAACTGTGTGTAAGCTGGCCGGCTGGCAAAGACGCCACGCTCAGTGTGATTCATCAGCAAAACGGCGAAGATACAGTACTGGCGTTAAACGAAACCGCCGGCCAATTCTGCCGCGACAGCAGCGCATTGCCTCCGGGTGGTGACTGGCGGCTGATTTGGCGCGAGCAACTGTCGGTGCGGGAATTCCGTCAACCACGTTAAGCTGTAATTCTAATCATCAAGCCGGCGCAACGCCGGCTTGGTTTTTCTGGTTATTCGGTCAGTTTATCCAGCCAGCGGTCCAATAATACTCTGGCAGCCTGCAGCTCATTGATTTTTTCGTCAACCCGGTCAATCTGTGCACGAATGGCTGCGATCAATTGCGGGCATTGCGGCACCGGTTGTTGTAAATGCGGGATGGCCGGTTTGATTTCATTTAAGGTAAACCCGGCAGTTTGCGCCAGTTTGATAAAACGCAGTTCATCCAGCACTGCCGGTTTATAACTACGGTACCCATTGGCGAGCCGCTGCGGCGGCGTGACCAGGCCAATGCTCTCGTAATAACGCAATGTTTCTTTTGAGATTTCCGCACGTTTTGCAACTTCGTTGGGTGTCATAGGCGCATCCTGAAATGCTGGGCACAAAAGCCTTGACTCTGTAGTTAACTACATCCTTTAAGCTGCTGCCAGTGTTATCTAAAGGAGAGCCTGATGTCTTTTCAACAGCAGCACCAGCCCCGGCAATTGCAGTTCAGTGCCGCCGATGGTTATGTGTTAAGCGGGACTTTATATCCGGCCGCGGATGCCGGCGCCATGATCATTATTGCCAGTGCCACCGGCGTGCCGCAGCGTTTTTACCGGCGTTTTGCTGAATATGCCGCCAGTGCCGGTTTTGCCGTGGTCACTTTTGATTACCGCGGCATAGGCCATTCAGCACCGGCGAGCCTGAAGGGATTTCAAATGGACTACCGCGACTGGGCGCGGCTGGATTTACAGGCGGTGGTGCAGAGAATGAGTCAGCATGGCTTGCCGCTGTGTTTACTCGGCCATTCATATGGCGGGCATGCGCTGGGTTTACTCGACAATCATCAGCTGCTGAGTGCGGCTTATTTTTTTGGTCTGGGGGCGGGCTGGCATGGCTGGATGCCCGCGGCTGAGCGGCTGAAAGTGTGGTTGATGTGGCATCTGGTGGCGCCAGTACTTACCCGCGCTCAGGGTTACCTTGGCTGGAGTGTGTTAGGCATGGGCGAGGACCTGCCACTTGGTGTCTACCAACAATGGAAACGCTGGTGTTCTTTCAGGCATTATTTCTTTGACGACAATGCTTATCCTGAACTGAAACAACAATTTGCCGCCGTCAACACCCCAATAAAAGCAGTCAGCGCCAGCGACGATAAGTGGGCACCACCGCGCTCCAGAGACGCCTTTATTCAGTACTACAGCGGCAGTGCCTTCAGTTGTCAGGATGTATCACCTGCAGAGTCCGGTTGCCGGCAACTGGGGCATATGGGCTATTTTCGTGCCGATGCGCAGAGCTTGTGGCCAGATGTGCTGGCTTATTTTCGCCAGCATGTTCAGAGCGCATCGTGATGATCGCCGCCTGAATTGCCTGGGCCAGCGCTGTTGTCGCATTTTTTGGCCTGACTCGGGGAGTAAAAGGCCCATAGCTCAGAGGAGGGGGGGAGCCGTATCCCCTTCTGCCAGCGAT
>CBFGPY010000763.1:0-1902 GCA_965650755.1 uncultured Chromatiaceae bacterium
ATTATTATCATTCCAGACCCCAGACCAGTCAGGACCGCGGTGGCGTAATAACTTAGATAACTGTAGCGCCTGCTGACGCAACGCTTTAACATCAGTTTTGATGTCAAGCACCCCAAATATCGAACACATGGTAAAAACTCCGTATTGGTTAATCCGAAAAAAATCTTTTCATTTGGCAGTATGTACGTTTAGACGTACTTGCTTGACTCTGCCACTCTGGGCAGAAATTGCAAGCGCTTTTTGCCGGATTTTGCAAAGTAACCGGCCCCGAAGCCTTTCAGTGGTGCGGTCAAACTGATGATAACTGTCAAAAATCAACGTTTTGTGCCGCCAGCACACTGGGATGCGCAAATCTTGAGCAATCACCCGGCTTACAAGCTACTTTGTGCCTTATTGCCTTTGGCTGCGCAGCCTGACTTTCCTTGTGTAGAGACACTGACGGCCTGGGGACGGGACCTGCAGCCAAACCATTGTGTTGAGTTTATTGATGCAGCAGTGTTGGACAATGACTCACGTTATTATGAGGTTTTTATCGCTGAAACTTCGTCAATACCAACACGTCAGCGTAACTGGCACGACTTATTTGGCGCTTTGATTTGGCTGCTGTTCCCAAGGAGTAAAGCCGCACTGAACCAACGCCATCTGGAGGAAATTCAACAACATGGCAGTAAAAACCGCTCACAGCTACGTCATCAGCTGACCTTATTTGACGAATGTGGTTTGTTGTTATTACACAGTGCCGATTTATCGCAAATCCCGGCACAGCTACGCCAGCATCGTTGGACTGAAGTTTTTTGGGAGCAGCGCCAACTGTGGGGGCAGGGGTTGTGGCCATTGATATTTGGCCATGCGAACTATGAGATGCTGACCCGGCCTTTTATCGGTTTAACCGCGAAGCTCTGGCCAGTGCAGGTGCCGGCAAATTTTGAAAATTGGCCATTGCATCAACAAGTTGATTTCGTTGATACTGCGTTAAGTAAACAAATTGCAGATTTCTCGTTAACTGAGTTTCGAGCCCAGATGAGCCCGTTGCCATTGCTTGGCATTCCTGGCTGGTGCCATCTGGCGCAAACAGAGCAGTTTTATCAGGACCAGAGTTATTTCAGGCCGAAACGAGTAATGGCACAGCCCTGATTTTATGCAAGTTCAAGGAAGTCCAACCGATGATTGAGATCCGCCAGCTGGCGAAAGCTTTTGCGCTGGAAAAAGGCCAAAAGCTCAGCGAAGCCGAATTACAGGATGTCCGCTACACCGGACGCAGTTTTTGTTCAGTCCGCGATGTCAGTTTCAGCTGCGCCAACGGTGAGGTGTTGGGTTTATTGGGCCCAAATGGCGCCGGTAAGACCACGACACTGCGCATGTTATCCACAGCATTAAAACCTGATGCCGGTTCTATCCTGCTTGGCAATGAAGATGTACTGCAAGACCCCGTGCTGGCCAGGCGAAAAATCGGCTTTTTGTCCAGCAGTACCGGGCTTTACGGTCGGCTGACCGCCTTTGAAAATGTGGCTTATTTCGCCCGGTTGCATGGCATGGGTGAAGTGGCGTTACGCCAGCGTATCGACGAACTATTTACCATGCTGGATATGCATAGTTTCGCCAGCCGCCGCGCTGAGCTGATGTCCTCTGGTATGAAACAAAAAACTGCTATCGCCCGTGCTGTGGTGCATTCCCCGGCGCTGGTGGTACTGGATGAGCCTACCACCGGGCTTGACATCATGACCACGCAAACGGTACTGGATTTTATCCGTGGCTTAAAAGCCGCCGGCACGCCGGTGATTTTTTCCACCCACCATCTTGATGAAGTCAGCAGTCTGTGTGACCGGGTGGTGGTGATTAACCAGGGCATCAGCGCCTTTGATGACAGTCTGAGTGCGTTTTCCGGCCTCAGCACCAACGGTG
>CBFGPY010000764.1:0-1898 GCA_965650755.1 uncultured Chromatiaceae bacterium
CTGAAGTCCTCAAAGTAGCGGTCAGCTCAGACTAACCAGCTCCCCTTTTTTATCAAAAGTCAGAAACTCGGCAATAATGCCTGACTGGATTTTATTCAGCATCAGTCGCATCGGTTGAATGGCTTCGTCACTGTTTGGCGCAATTCCGGCTCGGCCAGACATACTGGCAACAAATGCGATATCCCATTCAACACCGGTTTCTGCAGATTCATGCACCAGGCTGGCAAAATCAGTGACTTCAGACGGCAGTTTGTCGACGCACAGTACCGGCTCTAAAGCACCGCCTTGGCCCTGCAGAAAATGTTGTTTTTGCGCTTCTGTATACCCATTGGGTAATTCCGCCCGGGCAAACACCCAAAGCAGCCGCTGGGGTTCCTGTTGTGTATTCGCCAAAGCAATAAAACTGGCGTAGCTGTCAATGAGAGGTTCACTGGTGACTGATTTAGGATGGTGATGATGTGTGCAGCTCATAACAGAGGCTCTCTGGTAAAAATTCAATTTACAGGTCCGCAGCATAGCAAATCAGTACAAGGCAAACTGCTCCCCGAAGGGAGCAGTTGAATACTCATTAGGGAGTAGTAGTTTCAGCTTGAAGTTCTATTGCTCGATTGCGGCTGCCACTTGTCTGCTGTTGTTTTGCTGCGGATTGCAAGTGGTAATGCCTGCGCTGATGTTCAGCCCGGCGTGCTTTACTAAAAGCCGACACCCGTTTGAGATAACCAATAACACGGGTACCGTAATCAATATCGTTGCTGCCGCAATTCGAACAAGCTGTCAGTGTGCGTTTATCGATATGCTCACAGCAGTTGCATAAGGTGATGCGGACATTAACACAAAAATAGTTACAGCCAGTTTTTGCTGCCAAATCCAACAGAGCCAAGTTGCCCTTAGCATGTAGTTTTTCTTCCAGATTCAGATGTAGCGCTGAGCCGCCATCGAGATACTCCAGCAAGGTTTTGCCATGCAGGACAAATTTATCTAAAAGATTACTTTGTTCATCCTCAACCAGATAAAAATAGGAGTTATAGCAATCACGGTTCACCATATAGCCGTCAGCCCGATCCCATTTTGCGTTTTTAACGCCCAGATTTTCAGCCGGTACAAATTCGGTATTAAACATATAGCCATAGTCCGCACGCGCTTGTCGGTTCGCGTCATAAATCACTTTCAGCTGGGCGCGGACAAATTCCAGATAAGGCGCATTATTACCCGGAGTGAGCCCCAGAAACTCTGCGGCTTCAGTCATGCCATTAATGCCGATGGTCAGGAACTGTTTATCCAGACTGATGAAACCAGCATCGTATACCGTGAGCAGACCGGCATTTTTGTATTCTTCCATCAAGGCACGATAGGCCACCTGATAACGCTGAATTTTGCTGACTTCTGTTGCGAGATCACGACCATCCTGGATCAGTCGGTTCATATTCAGCGTGATCACATTGATAGAACCGGTGGCAACACCGCCTGCACCTAATGAATAAGAAAAAGTCTTATCGCTGATTTCACTGCGTAAACGACAGCAGGATGCTAAAGAATCTGCATTTTCAGACAGATAGACAAAAAAGCTGTTGGCCTGTGCCATTTCATCTGCAATGTGGCTGGCGAACTCGCGGTCTTTGCATTGTTGATTTTCTGTCAGCATCGCCACCGTGACCACCGGAAAAGTCAGGACTGTTTTCATCCGTTCCAGGTTAAACCAACGTAAGAAAAACAGTTGCAGGGCCTGCACGCTGTGCCAGTCCGGTTTAGTGAAATCGGGAAAGACAAAGTCACCAAACATCGCGGAAAAATAATGTTGGTCGTAGACCGAGATGTTCCAGAACACACTCTGATAGCCGCGTGCTGCCGCTGGTTGATTTAGCGCGTAGACCACGTGTTGTAAGTGGTTTTTAATTTGA
>CBFGPY010000765.1:0-1891 GCA_965650755.1 uncultured Chromatiaceae bacterium
AGCCGGCCACCGCGTGGTGCCAAACTGCTGCAAAAACAAACACCAAACGTCAACAGCCCCTAGAGACACAACCGGTATCCAACCCCGGCTTCTGTTTTCAGATGCTGTGGCGCCGCCGGATTGTCTTCCAGCTTTTGCCGCAACTGCGCCATATGGACGCGGATATATTCCGGCCTGTCCTGATAAGTGGCGCCCCAGACCTGGGTCAGAATTTGATTATGCGTCAGCGCCGAGCCGGCGTGGCGCAACAGGCATAACAATAATTCATATTCGGTTTTGGTCAGATGCACCACAGTACCGGCTTTGACAACCAACCGCTGCACCGGGTCAACCCGCACGCTGCCAAAACTGAGTACCGGACTTTGACCATGCCGGGGCCGCAGTGCCGCGCGCAGCCGCGCCAGCAATTCACCGGCGCTGAAAGGTTTGGTCACATAGTCGTTGGCGCCACTGTCGAGTGCCGTGACTTTATCCTGCTCTTTCCCGCGCGCAGATATCACAATCACCGGAATATCCGACCATTGCCGTAACTGGCGCAGCAGTTCAATGCCATCCATGTCCGGCAGGCCTAAATCCAGCAACAACAAATCAAACGGCTGACTGGCCAGCATTTGCAGGCCAGCCTGACCTTCAGTGCACAGCTGCAGTGCATAACCCTGGCTTTGTAATAAGGTTTGCAAAAAACTCTGCATGCCGGCGTCATCTTCCAACACCAGCACTGTGGCTGTGGTGGTTTTCATTGCGGCCACTCCAGCTGAGCAGTGACGCCACTGCCATCGGTTTCGAGGGTAAAATGCCCCTGATGCAAAGCGGCAACGGTCTGGCAGATGCGTAACCCCAGGCCAGTGCCGCTGTCGCGTTGTACGGTATTTTTCCGCCCCGGCGCATTGTGCAGGCGTAGCTGATACCGGCCGTTGGCAGCACTTAGCTGCAGCTGATAAGGCGGCGCACCGTGACGTAGTGCATTTTCCAGCATATTCGCCAGCGCCATTTCTAACAGCTCAACATCACCACTGAACAACTGTCCGTCGGCCTCGGGGCTTTGCTGACAAATAGGCGCCAGCAAGGCCGCATCTTCCGGCCGGCGCGCCAGCGCACCAGCCATTAAATCGGCGGCACTGAACAAACTGCGCTGCAACGAATCCCGCATCAGCTGTGCTTTACTGAGTTCCAGTACTTTTTCAAAGTGTTGATTAAGCAGCAAACTTTGCTGATAGATATTCTGTGCCTGCTGCCGGCGCTGCTCATCTGACAGTTGCAGGTTGTCGTCAGCGAGCATGCTGGATGCGCCCATGATAGTGGCCAGTGGCGTGCGCAGGTCATGCGACAGGCTACGTAACAACACTGCGCGTTGTTGTTCCAGTTCCACCTGTAACTGCTGCCGGGCGCTGTGTTCCTGCTGCCGGCGCAGCCTGTCTGCCAGATAACTGATAAAAAACCCAAAAGCCGCCATGACAAAAAAACTGATGAAATTGTCAGTATCATGCACATCCAACGTGTAATACGGCGGCACAAAACACCAGTTCAGCAGCAGCACCGACCATAAAGTTGTCAGCAGCGCCGGCGTTTTACCAAACTGCAGCGCCATCGCGCTGACCCACAGCAACATCAGCATCGCCACGTCGGTTGGACTGATAGCTGACCGCAGCGGTAACAACAGTAAACAACCGACCAGCGGCAGCAACAAAACACCGCCACCTGACCACAACCAATACGCAGTGGTATCAGATTTAACCGGTGTTCCCGCCAGTACAGAACTAAATTGCTGCCAGCGCATCTGCATGCCTCAATACCGCCAGTAAGACGGAGTGAATAACACTAATAGCGTCAGAATTTCGAGCCGCCCCAATAACATACCCAAACTTAACCACCATTTGGCACCATCTGGCAA
>CBFGPY010000766.1:0-1891 GCA_965650755.1 uncultured Chromatiaceae bacterium
GGCCGGTATTGCCGCACCGTCAGCGGCCTGATTTTTAGAACACTTGAATAATAAATAACTGTTTAACCCTGCAGATCTGAGGAACACTTTATGTTGATTTTATTTGTGCTCATCGTTGCCCTGGCAGTGGTGTTAGGTGTGACCGATATCCGGCGCAACCTGATCACCAAGCCCATTTTCGCCATTTTCAAAAAAATCCTGCCGCCGCTGTCAGACACAGAGCGCGAGGCCATGGAAGCAGGGGATGTCTGGTGGGATGGTGAATTGTTTAAAGGCAAACCAGACTGGCAGAAGCTACATCAAATTCCAAAACCGCAGTTAAGTGCCGAAGAACAGGCATTTATGGACAATGAAGTTGAGACCCTGCTGAAAATGCTCGACGACTACAAAATCGTGCAGGAACAGCGTGACCTGCCGGTTGAAGTCTGGAACTACATCAAAGCCAACGGTTTCTTCGCGATGATTATCCCGAAAACTTATGGCGGCCGTGAATTCTCAGCCATTGCCAACTCCACCATCGTATCGCGCATTGCCACCCGTAGTTTAACGGCCGCAGTGACCGTCATGGTGCCAAACTCGTTAGGCCCGGGCGAACTGCTGATGCACTATGGCACCCAGGAGCAAAAAGACCGTTGGTTACCGGGCCTCGCAGCCGGTAAAGAAGTGCCATGTTTTGCTCTGACTGGCCCGGAAGCAGGGTCAGATGCCGGTGGTATTCCGGATAACGGTATCGTTTGTAAAGGCCAGTTTGACGGCAAAGAAGTCATTGGTATCCGGTTGAACTGGGACAAGCGTTATATCACGCTGGCGCCAGTAGCGACTGTGCTGGGTCTGGCGTTTAAACTGTATGACCCGGAAAATTTGCTTGGTGATAAAGAAGATATCGGCATCACTTGTGCGCTGATCCCAACTTCGCATGAAGGTGTGTTGATTGGTGACCGTCACTTCCCGATGAATATGGCGTTTATGAACGGTACCACTTACGGTAAAGACGTGTTTATTCCGCTGGACTGGGTTATTGGTGGACCGGCTTATGTTGGCCGCGGCTGGCGCATGCTGGTTGAATGTCTGTCGGCGGGCCGCGGTATTTCTCTGCCGGCACTGGGCACTGCCACAGGCCATCTGGCAACACGGATGACCGGTGCTTATGCCTATGTCCGTCAGCAATTTGGTTTGTCGATTGGTAAATTCGAAGGCGTTCAGGAATCTTTAGGCCGGATTGGTGGCCTGACTTACAGCTTAGAAGCGATGCGGGTGATGACCGCTGGTGCTATCGACCTGAAGTTGAGCCCTTCAGTTGTGACGGCAATTGCCAAATATCACATGACAGAAATGTCGCGCACGCTGCTGAACGATTCTTTTGATATCCATGCAGGCCGCGCTATCCAATGTGGTCCGAAAAACTACCTGGCGCATGGTTATATGGGCGTGCCAATCTCTATTACGGTGGAAGGCGCCAACATTCTGACCCGCAACCTGATGATCTTTGGCCAGGGCGCAACCCGTTGCCATCCGTATGTGTTAAAAGAGCTGGAAGCTGCGGCCAACCCAGACAGCGAAGCCGGTCTGAAGCAATTTGACGAGCTACTGATGAAACATGTTGGTTTTGCTCTCGGCAACACCTTTGGTGCCTTATTCCAGGGCCTGACTGGTGGTTTACTGAACGGTTCGCCGGTGGCCGGTGAAACGGCGCAGTATTACAAACAACTGACGCGGATGAGTAATGGTCTGGCACTGTCTGCAGATTTCTCGATGCTGATGTTAGGCGGTGATTTAAAACGCAAAGAGATGTTATCTGCGCGTTTAGGTGACGTACTGAGCCACTTGTACATCGCATCTGCAGTACTGAAATTCTATGAAGACAATGGCCGTCAGGTTGCCGATCTGCCGT
>CBFGPY010000767.1:0-1878 GCA_965650755.1 uncultured Chromatiaceae bacterium
GTGAACGTGAGATTTGGGTTGCTGCGGACAACCTGTTTCGGGTTCGTGACGGTCAGGTCAGTCGGGTTGAAGAAATTAAGGAACCGGTCAGCCAGATTGCCGTTTCCGCTGAACATGTTTGGGTCAGCAGCAGCAAATATTTATACAAACTGGCCCGCAATGGCCAGCTCGATAAAATCAGTTTACCCGCCAACTTAGCGCAACACCCGATCTACGATTTACTCTGGCATGATGGTGTCATGTATCTGGCCAGTGAGCAGGGGTATTATTTCGTTGACCCATCGGGCGCCATTCGTGCGGCAGAATTACCGCTGGAGCGCGACACGCCGGTGTACCAGCTATATCAGGACAGCCAGAATGGCAGCTGGGTCTCAAGTTACGACAAACTATTTTACCGGCATCAGCAACAAGCCTGGCAGGTCATCAGCAGGGATGAACTCGGCAGTGCAACTCAATTTAACGACATCTACGAAGACCAACAGCAAAATGTCTGGCTTGGGAGTTTTGGTGATGGCCTGTACCGGGTAAGCCGCGGCAAAATCAAGCGGGTGATAGGCCAGGGGCAGCAGGATGTTATGGTGCGAAGTGTGGTGCGCACAGCTGATGACCAGCTGTTGGTGGCCTCCAGCCAGCGCCTTGGTGTGCTTGATAAATCTCAGCGTTACACCGAAATCTCATTACATGGGGATGTGCCGCTTAATGTGGTACAGGACTTTGAACCGGATGGCGACAGCTGGCTGCTGGCGACCGACAATGGGCCAAAACGCCTGCGGCTCAGTGATGGTCTGCTCAGTACGCTGGTTGACGATTTACGTGGTGTAAAAACCAAGACAGTGAAAAAGCGCCAGGCCGGTGGTTTCTGGCTCGGGACCAACGACGGTTTGTTTTATTATCAGCAGGAATTAACCCCATTTGCCTTAAACCATGATCTTGAGTCCAGCGTCATTACCTTTGTGCAGGATAATCCTGACAAGCTATTAATCGGCACGACACGGGGTGCTTACCAGTATCAGCAGGACAAACTATTGCGGATTGGCTTAGGCACACCGCTGTATAACGCTTTTGTCACAACCATGCTGCAGTTGCCACAAGGCCCGCTGGTGGTTGGCACTGTTGATGATGGGCTTTTTGTCCGGATGTTTGACGGTAAGTGGCTGCAGTTTGACACTGCCAGTGGTCTGCCGTTTGAACCTGTGGTTAGTTTGTATCAGGACGCGGCTTCTGGCTATGTCTGGGTTAGTACCCTCAAAGGTATCTTCCGCTTTTTGCCGCAGCAGTTAACCGACAGTCCGTCCGGGCGCAATCTGTTTGAAGAAGTACTGACACCTTATGAACGTCAGCTTGGCACTGCGCCGGGCCGCTGCTGTAACGGCTCTGGTGCCAGTAAAGTGGCTTTCTGGCAGGAGCAACTGTGGTATCCGACGTTAAAAGGCCTGGTTGCCGTACCGGTGAAGCTCAAAGCCAGCAGCAGCCAAAGCTACAGACCTATGGTGCAGCAGGTGATGGCGCAGAAAAGTTATAGTCTGCTGCCAGAACAAAACCGGCTGGTATTGGAAACCGACGAACGAAACCTATCGATCCGCTATACGGCGGTCGATTTCCTCAAACCGATGGCGCTGGAATTTCGCTATCAGTTGGTAGGTTTTGATC
Organism: uncultured Chromatiaceae bacterium; assembly: GCA_965650755.1. Classification (GTDB taxonomy): domain Bacteria; phylum Pseudomonadota; class Gammaproteobacteria; order Enterobacterales; family Alteromonadaceae; genus Pararheinheimera. The sequence goes on from CBFGPY010000767.1 coordinate 1,651, forward strand.
AGGACTGGCATCTGGCTGCAGGCCGTCGCGATGCGATTTATACCAACCTGCCGGCCGGCAGGTATCAGTTCCGCCTGCAGGCGCGGAACCTGAACCAGAGTTGGGAAGTGGCAGGGCAGACTGAGCTGGAGCTGGTGATCCCACGGCGATTTGATGAAACTGTAATGTATCGCGGTTTATGGCTGTTGTTAGGTTTGTTTGTTCTCTATGGCTTGTTTTGGCTCGCCC
>CBFGPY010000768.1:0-1875 GCA_965650755.1 uncultured Chromatiaceae bacterium
TGGCGCTGTTTTTCCTGTTTTATATTGCACCCAGCCATCTGGCTTTTATGTTAAGTCGCGATGCCGCAGTGACCATGCTGGCGCCGGGTCAGCGTATTTTGCAGTTGCAGTTTCCTAAGGCCACCTTAAAACAAGCCGGACCGGTCTGGCGCTTTGAACCGCAGCACAGTGCCATAGCACCGGAGATATTGTTACAGCAGTGGCAGCAGTTTGTACTGCCGGCGCCGCAGCAGGTCGGTAATCAGGTATTGGCGCAGGTTTGCCAGGTACAGTTGTACCAAAGCGGCGAGGCCGCACCGACACTGTGGCAATTGGTACTGGACCAGCAACAGTGGTATCTGCAGACTCAGCAATGGTTGTTTCCTGTCACCAAAGCCACCGCTGACCAGCTATGCCCGCCATCCCTACGATAAACCGGAGTTGTTATGCCTGAATTACCAGAAGTTGAAGTTTCCCGGTTAGGCATTACGCCGCACTTAAACAACAGAACTATCCGCCGGATTGACGTCCGGCAGCCGATGCTGCGCTGGCCGGTGCCTGCTGAAGTGATGGCTGTGACCAACGCGCCTGTGCTGAGTGTCAGCCGCCGCGCCAAGTACCTGCTGATTGCAGTGCCGGGTGGCAGCATTATTCTGCATCTTGGCATGTCAGGAAACCTGAAGATCTTGAGCGCCGATACACCTGCTGGCAAACATGACCACGTTGATATCGTGCTGGATAACCATACCTTATTGCGTCTCAATGACACCCGCCGCTTTGGCGCTGTGCTGTGGCAGGCGAGTGGCACTGAGCATCAGCTGTTAACTACTTTAGGGCCAGAGCCGCTGACGCCGGAATTTCACGCGACGCAGTTGTACCAACATTGTCAGAAACGCAGCAGCGCCATCAAACTGGTGCTGATGGATAATCATGTGGTGGTGGGGGTTGGCAACATTTACGCCAATGAATCTCTGTTTAAAGCCGGTATTTTGTCGACCAAACCGGCCAATCAGCTGACGTTGGCGCAGTGTGCGGTGTTGGTCGAAGTGGTGAAACAAATCCTGGCGCAAGCTATTACGCAGGGGGGCACCACTTTAAAAGACTTCAGCCAGGCTGACGGTAAACCGGGTTATTTTAAACAGGAACTGCTGGTCTATGGCCGCGGCGGGCAGCCTTGTGTTAGTTGTCACAGTGAGCTTGAGGAAATTCGCTTAGGCCAGCGCAGCACTGTGTTCTGCCGGCATTGTCAGGCCTGAATTAAAACGGCCGTTTGGCAATTAATCGCCAACGCCAGCCAGATAATTCCGGGTTGTCGCTGACTGGTTTGGCCAAATCGATACTGATCACGCTGCCGCGGCTGGAGTGGCTCGGTAACAACCGGATGCCAATGCCATAACCGGCCAGATTCTGATCATCGTCCGGCCCGGCCGGGCGCTGCGGATTATCCCAGGCGCGGCCGGCGTCGACAAAGCCGGCCAGTGCCACATCCAGCAACTGCCAGACATGCCAATGCGTGATATAGCGGTATTCCAGCGAGGCTATCGCCGCTTTGTCGCCGGTCTGATAATACAGCGGGAAGGCGCGCATGCCCTCGTCGCCGCCAATGGTCATGCGCTCATCACGAAACAGGTTTTTACCGACCGACCATTGCAGCTGCGCAATTAACACTTGTTGAGCAGATAAATGCCGCACATAACGCAGTTCACTTTGAAAAAGCTGTTGTTCCTGCAGCTGATTACGGTGCAGCTGTGAATAACTCAGCCGGCTGACCAGCCAACTGATGTCGTTGATCTCAAAATTCTTTTGCACACTGGCCTGCCAATGCCAGCCCCCCTGATCGGCACCCAGGCTCTCCAGCAACCGGCCAAGCCGCAGCGATGCCTGCCAGCCGAAGTT
>CBFGPY010000769.1:0-1872 GCA_965650755.1 uncultured Chromatiaceae bacterium
TAATTTAAAATACCGGCTGCAAGTCGCCTGGCAGCGCGGGCGGTATCAGTCGGGTGACCTAAACAAAGTCAGTTTGAAATAGTTCAAAACAAAAGCCCGCGGTGAACGCGGGCTTTTTCGTTGTGCATACTTTTTACTGCGCCAGCATCTTCTCGACTTCAGAGATAAAAGCCGGATCGTCCGGGCTTACTTTGCTGCCAAAGTGCTTCACTGTGGTCTCGCCTTTGCTGACCAGATATTTGTTAAAGTTCCAGCTTGGTTTTTCACCGGTTTTGGCGATAAGGGCCTTAAATACCGGGTTGGCGTCGTCGCCGCGCACCGGGCTGGTGGAGAACATCGGGAACTTCACGCCATAGTTGATGTAACAAACTTCAGCGGTCTTGGCTTCGTCGTTATGTTCCTGCATAAAATCGTCTGACGGGAAGCCTAATACCACCAAACCTTTGTCCTTATACTTTTCAGATAAAGCCTGTAACGCTTTGAATTGCGGTGTAAAACCGCACTTGCTGGCGGTATTGACGATTAATAATGTTTTGTCCTGAAACGACTCGCATAAATCTACAGTTTCTTTACTGCGCAGTTGCTGCATCGAATGGTTCAGCACATCACCACATTGCGCGGCCGCAGCCTGAGTACTGATGACGGCCATACCCAATAACGACAACATCGACATGAATTTTAAAACACGCATACACCCTCCTTTTTTTCTGATGATACGCTTTATTGCGAAAAAAGATCGCTACCGAGAATTGCCATTGTTTAAATTTCCAGCAAACGATCCGACAGATCTGACGGTGGATCCGACCAGCAGAAGCTGAACTGCGATAAAGAGCAACTACTTAGCGCATCGATAAACGTTACTTATGATAACGATAAAAATATATCTCTTTAGCAGTCTCTGAAATAGGACTAAAACGAGTGCGGCTCGAAAAAAGAATAACATAGGGAAGCGCACAAAATGGCCGAAATGATTGCAGGGGACTACGGCACTGCCGATGCAGGCGCCGACATCAAGCTGGCAAAGATCAGCAACAAAGACGCTAAAAACAAACATAAAACAGAAGCCAGACGCCGGATCGACGATCTGATGGAGCAAAAACGCTTACGGCAGATGTTGGATTTGGATGACGAAGATGAGCTGGAAATCGACCTGGTCGGTTAATCAGCCCCAGCAGGTGTAGAAACACCACTGGTTAAAAAGAGGAGCACTGCTCCTCTTTTTCTTTTTATATGATCCGCTGTGCCAACCATGTGTCAGCACAGCTGGTCAGGCAATTAAGGCAATGCCGCCTCAAAACTTAAAGTAAAACCTTCACGGATTTTGTCCGCTTTGTCAGACTTCAGCGCAGCTTCGGCTGACGCTTCTAACAGGTAACGACCGGCATTGGCCGGGGTGAAACTGAACTGACCAGCTTTATCTGTCACCAGATGCTGACGCGCCGGGTCATTGCGATACAGCTCACCGTCAAACGACAGGTCGGCTTTGATACCTTCGACCGGTTTACCGTTCAGCGTTAAAGTCACAGTCACAGCTTCGCCAGCGACAATGTCCGCCGGGTGACGGTCAAAACTGAATTCCAGCCCCTGCCCTGTGGTTTTCAGCACTGTGTCGGTTGGACCATTCACTGTCACAAAAGCCATAGCGCGGTTGCGGCCCTGCGTGGTGACCACATCAGTCGCATCTTTTGGCAGCTCTTTCACAGCTTTTTGCTTATCGCCCATCAGGCGTTTTTGCTCGCCACCCACTTTATAGCTGGTGAAATAACGCGGCTGGCCACCCATTTCTAACCGGTAAGTACCGGCGACCGGCAATTCCACATCGGCCATCGATTTGCGTTTACCTTGTGCGGCGCCGGCAGCTTTTGCCACAGT
>CBFGPY010000770.1:0-1870 GCA_965650755.1 uncultured Chromatiaceae bacterium
TGCCGCTGATGCTGAATATGGCCTGCACGTTATTCCGCCTGACGCCGGCAGAAGCATTGGCCGGCGTCACCCGTCATGCAGCAACAGCACTTGGGCTGTCCGACCGGGGTATGCTCAAAACCGGTTTGCGGGCAGATTTGGCCTTGTTTCAGATCAGTCAGCCGGCTGAACTCTGTTACCAGTTCGGCGTCAATCCGCTGAAGCAGCTGATGGTTGCCGGGAAATTGCAGTCACTGACAGCACTGCGTTGACTTTACAACGAAACAAAAAAGCGTAAGCTCAGCGCATACGCACTCCTCAGGTACTGGATCTATGCGCTGGAGTTTGGTTGTTGTTGCGTGTTTGTACACTGTACCCGCTGCTGCCGCGACGCAGGACGGCGCTTTACCCTGGTGGGTGATGGCCGGTTTTATCAGCTTGTCGCTGCTGTGTATTTTTATCACCAGCTTATGGTGGCGCGCCCGCCGGCCAATGCCTGTCCCCGCGGGCTATGAACCCCCTTTCCATTTATTGCACGACGAGATCAGTGGCTTACCGAATAAGTGGCTGGTTAAGCAGGATTTTCTGACTTTTATCACTAGCCGGCCTCAGGCGCAACTGGCACTGGTGCTAGTGAAAATCGACCAGTTTGAACGTGTGAATCAATTACTTGGCTACAGTCACGCTAATCTCGTGCTGAGTCAAATCGCCCGGCGGCTCAATCAGGCGGCTGGCGCTCATCAGGGCATCCTGGCGCTCAGTAGTGCCGATGCTTATGTTGCTCATCTTGGCGGCGTTGATTTCCTGTTATTGGTTGACCAGCAGGGTAAACAGCATCAGGCCGGTTATCTGGCTCATCAACTGGAGCAACAAATCGCTGAACCGCTGCTGCTGCGGGGTTGTGCCGTCGATTACCGCATTCTGTCCGGGATTAGTTTGTATCCGCAACATGGCCAGGATTTTACTGAGCTGGTGGAGAAAGCCCATCTGGCACTGCAGCAACGGCTGCTTAGCCCTGCAGATTCGCCGGTCTATCAACACGAAATGTCAGCGACGACGCCGGACAAGCTGGCGATGATGGCCGAATTACAACAGGCGATCGCTGCGCAGCAATTACAGTTAGATGTGCAGCCTCAGGTGTTGTTACCGGACCGGCAGGTGGTTGCGGCTGAAGTATTATTACGCTGGGCGCATCCGGTTCAGGGGTTGCTGGCACCGAAGCAGTTTATTCCGCTGGCGGAACAAATGGGACTGATGTTTCCGCTCACCTGCTGGGTACTGCAACAGGCGGTTCAGATGCTGGCTACGCTGCAAAAAGAGGGGATTGTGTTGCAGCTGGCGGTGAATATCAGCAGCAGCGACTTATTGCAGATTGAACTTGTAGAACATATTCAGCAGTTACTGGCGCGGCATCAGGTTAAACCCGGTCAACTGATTCTGGAGTTGAAAGAAGAAGCGCTGATGGCAGATCCGCAAGCCATGTTGCCGATGCTGCAACGTCTGCGTGCTTTGGGGTTGGTGCTGGTGCTGGATGATTTTGGTACCGGTTATACCTCACTCGGTATGCTGCGGGAGTTTCCGTTGCAACAGGTCAAAATCGATGCGCAGTTTATCAGCGGTATGCATAAATCGGACGCGCAGGTTGCTATCACCGGTGCCATTATTGACCTGGCAAAAAATTTGCGGTTAGACGTGGTGGCAGAAGGTGTTGAGGAGCAACTCAGTGCGGAGAAACTGGCACGGATGGGCTGCATCCGTGCACAGGGATTTTTGTTCAGCCAACCCTTTGCACTAGCCGGGTTGCCTGCCTGGATGCGGCAACATCAGTTTCATCAGCCGCTGGGCTAAACGGTTTTATCAAAGCACTGTTTAGTGCTGTGCCGCTTTGGCC
>CBFGPY010000771.1:0-1868 GCA_965650755.1 uncultured Chromatiaceae bacterium
GGCAATGCCGGAGAAAAACGGCTGCAAACTGATGCTTGGCGTGGTGTTTTGCACGCCATTGGTGGCTGTGGTGGTATTGCTCGACACATCGGTGACAAAGTATTCGTCCTGACCGACTTTAATCACAGCTTTTTGGTTATTGACCGCCGTCACACGCGGGCTCGACAGCACCTGGGCATCGCCCTGCGTCGACAACAAACTAATGACACCGTCAAAATCGGCATTTTCAAAAGCAATGGAAGTCAGGCCACCAAGGCCAGTACTGATTTTATTGCCAAAACTGCCGGCGGTATTACTCAGCGTCAGCTTGGTTGAATCAATGTTGGCGAGCGCACTTTGCCAGTTAATGCCTTGCTGATAGTCGTCGCTTAAGGTGACTTCAATGATTTTGGCTTCGAGGATCACCTGACGCTGTAGATGTTGTTCGGTCTGCTGCAGGAAAGCCCGCACGGAAGCAATTTCATCCGGCATCCCACGCACTGTCACCAGGCCTGCTTGTGGCGACACCACTACAGAACGTTGCGGCGCATCTCCCAGAATACCTCGCACCGCTTCTTGTAGATCCTTCCAGAAATCGGTTTTACTGCTGCTTTGGATCATGCTGCCATTAAACTGTTGCTGCTGATTGTTGCCGCCAAAACCGTTCTGGCCATTCTGGCCATCCATACTTTGCTGGTTATTATTCTGGTTACCGCGATTGCCGCCCTGGCTGTTATTTTGCTGGTCCTGCGACACACCACCAGAGTTCACCGCAATCGACGACAAGCCATAGCGCTGCATCAACAGATAATTTACCGGGATGGTTTCAGTGCGAAGCCCGGCCGGATAGACCTGATAAATCAGCCCGGACTGACGGATATCAAAGCCATACATCTGCCGGACCACGGCCATCACTTCCGGCAACGTCACTTGTTTCAGCTGCAGACTAACCACGCCCCGCACATCGGGGTGCACCACGATGCTGAAATCAGAATCAGTGACTAACGAGGCAAAAAAATCTGCGGCCGGAACTGCTGCTGCCGCCAGATTAAATCGCGGTAACACCGGAGCATTTTGTAACGGCATTGCAGTGGCACTTAATACATCCGCACTGACGGCGGATGGAATTTGCAGCGGTTTTGCTTTCGCCGGCACCTGCTGTGATTTATTCAGCTCCGCCTGCGACCGCGCTAACACATCAGATTCTGACGTGATACTGCAGCCCTGCAGCAACACCAGCGCTGCGATCAGTGAAAAGGGTTTCGCCATAAAATCCGCTACTTTGTCATTGAAGGAAATAATTGCAACGTCAGCTGACGTTGCCCCTGCGCTAAGACCACGCGCCCGGCCCCGATAGCCACCACTTGATAACTGCCATGTTTGGCTCCGACCCGGCGCGGCTGACCATCTAAAATAGCCAGCCGTTCTTTGCCTTCTTGCCGGATCAGCGTCAATTTCGGCACTGGTTGTACAGCGACCGCTTTTGCAGTCCCGCTGCTCAGTACTGCGTCCGGCGCGGTCGGATCCGCAGCAGCCCACAACTGCTGGCTACAGACGCCAACCAACAGCAGACTAAATCCGCAGATATTCAGCTTGTTCACTGACAGTCTCCAGTTCCAGGCGCAATTCGGCCTGCGGGTGTTCTGATACTTTGTACTCTAACTGATGCCAATGCAGTTGCCACGGTAACAGTTCCAGCTTCTGCAGCAGCTGTTGTAACTGGGCATATTGGCCACTGAAAATGATTTCAGTTTTGTGCAGATAAAGCTGGGGGGCGGCCGCTGAGGGCGTCGTCGTTGCCTGTGCCGCGCTGGCCTGAGTCGCTGGCACCGGAGCGCCTAATTGCAACACTTCGGGTTTCAGACTTCGCATCTGGGTTAATTTCACAC
>CBFGPY010000772.1:0-1867 GCA_965650755.1 uncultured Chromatiaceae bacterium
CTGTGGGCCATAGCCGAACAGCTGACACCGCAACATCAAAAGCCGCATGCTGATTGTCGCGCTTATGCTCAGGGCTTGTTAGATTTAGGCGCTACCGTTTGCAAACCCCGTCAGCCGCTTTGTGAACAGTGCCCGCTTGCCAGCCACTGTCAGGCACTGGCGCAGCACCGCATCAGTGATTTCCCCAACGCCAAACCGAAAAAAACTGTGCCGGTAAAAGATGGTCATTTTTTACTGATCCGCAAAGCGCAGCAGGTGCTGCTGGTGAAAAGACCTGGTGCCGGCATCTGGCCTGCGCTTTGGTGTTTACCACAGCCGGTACAGGCGCCGCTGGACAGTGTTTTGCTCGGAGAGTTCAGCCATCAGTTTACCCATTACAAGCTTGAAGCAAAGGTTTGGTCGGCTGAGATGAGTGTCACCGATGCAGAGCAGGTCTGGGTCGATGCCGCTAATCTGGCCGATTTTGGTTTACCTGCGCCGGTGCGGGTCTATCTCGAGGCGCTGTTTAAGGTTTAAGAAAAACGCCAGCACCAGATTGAAAATGCATTACAATAGCGCCACTTGTGCTATTCGGAGATAAGACATGGCCCGCGAAGTGTATTGTATGTTCCTGAAAAAAACTGCTCCAGGTCTGGATTTTCAGCTGTATCCGGGTGAGCTTGGCAAGAAAATCTTCGACAACATCAGCAAAGAAGCTTTCGCTTTATGGCAAAGCAAACAAACCATGCTGATCAATGAAAAAAAGCTCAACATGATGAACCTTGAACACCGCAAACTGCTGGAAGAGCAGATGCAGAAGTTTTTGTTTGAAGGTGAAAGTGTCGAGATTGAAGGCTACGTGCCACAAGCCAAGTCTTAAGCCGGAATCAAGTTATGGCCCGTCGCCTGCCGCCGCTGAACGCATTAAAAGCCTTTGAAACTGCTGCCCGTCATTTAAGTTTCACCAAAGCGGCTGAAGAGATGTTTGTCACCCAGGCGGCTATCAGTCATCAGATTAAAGCGCTGGAGGACCACCTCGGCCTCAAGCTGTTTATGCGGAAAAACCGCTCTTTATTGCTGACCGAAGAAGGCCAGAGTTATTTCCTCGACATTAAAGAAATATTCCTGCAGTTGCACGAAGCCACTGAAAAACTACTGGCGCGTGGTGCCAAAGGTGCATTAACTGTAAGTCTGCCGCCGAGTTTTGCCATTCAGTGGCTGGTGCCGCGGTTAAGTTTATTCAGCGAACTGAACCCGGATATCGACGTGCGTATCCGCGCTGTGGATTATGAAGAAGGCTCGCTGACTGACGACGTTGACGTCGCGATTTATTATGGCCGCGGCAGCTGGCGCAATTTACACGCTGACAAACTACACACGGAATATCTGGTGCCGGTCTGCTCGCCGATGCTGCTTAACCGCGCAAAACCGCTGAATGAGCCGGCCGATTTACGTTTTCATACGCTATTGCATGATGGCACCCGTGACGCCTGGAAAGCCTGGTTTACCAGTCAGGGTTTTAAGCATTTTAACGTCAATCAGGGGCCGATTTTCAGTCACACCGCTATGGTGCTGCAGGCGGCTATTCACGGTCAGGGCGTAGCGCTTGCACATAACGTACTGGCGCGGCCCGACATCAATTCCGGTCGGTTAATAGTGCCTTTTAATCACGTATTGCAAAGCAAAGATGCCTATTATCTGGTGTGCCGCGACAATCAGATTGAACTTGGCAAAATTGCCGCCTTTCGCGACTGGATGAACAAACTGGTGGCGCAGGAGCAGGAAGCTTTTAACGAGCAGCAGTTTAATATCGCCATCGCGTCGGATCAGGATTAGTGTCGCAGTTTAGTTTTCACGACAGTGCGGCACCTGTTGCCCGTTTGCTGCT
>CBFGPY010000773.1:0-1862 GCA_965650755.1 uncultured Chromatiaceae bacterium
GTATGACAAAGACAAAAAACGCGCCCGTGGTGTGGAAGTGCTGGACAGTGAAACCAATCAAACCGTTGAATTTACCAGCAAAATCATTTTCTTAAATGCGTCGGCTTTTAACTCCACCTGGATTTTGATGAATTCAGCCACTGACGTGTGGGAAGGTGGTTTGGGTTCGAGCAGCAATGCGCTTGGCCGCAACGTGATGGACCATCACTTAGGCGTTGGCGCTTATGGCGAAGTCGAAGGTTATCTCGACAAGTACCATTTTGGCCGCCGGCCTACCGGTTTTTATGTGCCACGCTTCCGTAACTGGGGCGGCGACAAACGCGATTATTTACGCGGTTTTGGTTATCAGGGCGCGGCGAGCCGCGAAAACTGGCGCCGTGATGTCGCAGAGCTGTCGATTGGCGCCGATTTAAAAGCAGCACTGACTGAACCCGGTCACTGGACCATTGGCATGGGCGGTTTTGGCGAAATGCTACCGCACCATGACAACCGGATTTTCCTTGACCCGAAAGTGAAGGACAAATGGGGCTTGCCGGTGCTGGCAATGGACGTCGAGATGAAAGCCAACGAACTGCGCATGCGCAAAGACATGATGCAGGATGCGGTGGAGTTCTTTGAAGCAGCCGGTGTGAAAAACGTGCATGGCTATAACGGCGATTACGCGCCGGGTATGGGTATTCACGAAATGGGTACGGCCCGGATGGGCCGCGACCCGAAAACGTCGGTGTTAAATGCCAATAATCAGGTGTGGGATGCGCCGAATGTGTTTGTCACCGATGGCGCCTGTATGACATCAGCGTCATGCGTCAACCCGTCGCTGACCTATATGGCGCTGACCGCCCGTGCGGCTAATTTCGCCGTCGAAGCGCTGAAAAAAGGGGAACTCTGAGATGGAAAGACGTGACCTGCTAAAAATGATTGCCGCCGCCACTGGCCTCGCTTTTGTCGGTGGAGAAGCCTGGGCCGCAGGCCCACTGGCGAAAGATGCCGCAGGTGTTAAACCTGTGACCGGAGCCAAAGCCTTATTTGGCGCCGGCGACATTATGCTGCTGGACGAAATTGCTGAAACCATTTTACCGCGTACCGACACGCCGGGTGCAAAAGATGCGGCCTGCGGCGCGCAGATGGCTGTGATGGTGCAGGATTGTTATGACGCCAAACAACAAGCGCTGTTTGTCGCCGGGCTTGCGGCCTTGCAGGCAAGCTGCAAACAACAATATCAGCGCGACTTTTTGCAGCTGACGGCAGCGGAGCGTACCGCCTTGCTAACGCAGCTCGATAAAGACGCCAGTGCCCGCAACGCGGCCATCGCCAGCAACGACAGCACCAATGTGTCGAACCGCAAAGGTGATGCCTCCATCGAGCCGCATTATTTTACGCTGCTGAAGCAGCTGAGTATTTTTGTGTTTTTCACATCCAAAGTGGGAGCAACCGAAGTGCTGCGTTATGTCGCAGTACCGGGGCGCTATGACGGCGCGCTGCCGTATAAAAAAGGCGATAAGGCCTGGGCGACCTGATGGCAGGCCTTGGTTTCTATAGCCTGGGTTTTTAGGCAACAGAAGGCGCTGTTTTTTAGCAGCGCCCCCAACTACTTTGTGAGAGTTTTTATATGCAGCAATTATCAGTTTTATTTAGCGCCGCGCTGGTTTTTAGTGTTGTGGCGCCTGCCTCGCAGGCGGCGACTGACACTTTCCCAACTGCCGCCGAGCTTGCCAAAATGACAGACGCTGAGCGCCATGCGCAGGCCGCCCGCACTGAAGTCTGGACGCCGGTGCCTGCAGTCGTCAGTTTTGACCAACAGAACGTGCCGTCAGATGCTATCCCGTTACTTGGCAAAGACTTATCGGCCTGGCGGGCGGTGA
>CBFGPY010000774.1:0-1861 GCA_965650755.1 uncultured Chromatiaceae bacterium
CACGCCCAGCACTTCCGCTGCAGCGGCCTTGCTAAAGAGTCCCAGTCTGATGCCGGCTTGCAAAGTCACCCCGAAATCATGGTGGCGGCCCAGATCAATTTTGCCATCTGCGATGTTTTTGAACGTGGATTTGATACGCGCAATATTGTCACTCATTGTCAGTCCTCTTGGTAAAAAGTGGCGTTTATTACCAGAATTAAATAAGTTACGTCAAGAAAATATAATGACATAACTTCTGGCGGAAAACTATGAATCTGCTAGTTTCAGCGGCATGAGTCTTTCGCTGATAAGCCTGATTACTGTTGCGACCTTCCTAACCTCAACCTTGTCCGGGGTATTCGGCATGGCGGGCGGCATCATTATGATGGCGCTGCTGCTGAGTTTAATGCCGGTAGCTTCTGCTATGGTGTTGCATGCGGCGATCCAGCTGGTTTCCAATGGCTGGCGTTGTTTTCTTTGGCGTAAACACATTGTCTGGCGTGTAACGCCGTTCTATGGTTTGGGCATCGTGGCGGGTGTCATCCTGATCAGCTTTATCGAATATGTGCCTGATAAGGGCTTGGCATTGGTTGTCGTGGGTTCGGTCCCCTTGTTAGCCGTTGCAGCACAGCGTTTTTTTACATTAAGTATTATGCATCGCGGCCAGACATTCCTGACCGCGATGGTTCTGACTTTTATCCAGATGACCGGTGGGGTGGTGGGGCCTCTTTTAGACTTGCTTTACAATAACGCACCTCTGACGCGGCATCAGATCGTAGCAACAAAGGCTATGACCCAGAGTGTGATGCACACGGTCAGATTAGTTTACTTTGGCAGCCTGATCCCGCTGCTGACGGGGCGTGAAGGCTGGCCTGATGGTTTGGACCCCATTTGGATGCTGCTATTTATGATAGCGGCCATCAGCGGTACTACGGCAGCAGCCCCCATTCTGCACAGAATAAATGACAAGAATTTCAAATGGTTAAGTCGTATCCTGATTATTCTGATCAGTTTTTATTGTTTGGGACGCGGTATCTCAATGATTTATTTGACAAATCCCTGAAAACCCTTATATTCCGGCCATTCCCGAAAAGAGGGGTGAGTTATGCCCCCGTTGACGTGAACGAATAGTTTGTTACGCCAATACATGAGGATATCGGGACAATTTGTTGAAAAGGAAGAAAAATGAGCGAGAAAAAACGTCCGCAGTCAAAGTACAAAATTGACCGCCGTTTAAACTGTAACCTGTGGGGCCGTCCGAAGTCCCCGTACAACACACGTCAGACAAAACCAGGTCAGCATGGCGCCGCACGTGGTAAGCTGTCGAACTATGGTACTCAGCTGGCTGCCAAGCAAAAGATTAAAGGTTACTACGGCAATATCGGTGAAAAACAATTCCGTAAATACTATGCAGAAGCTATGCGTCTGCGTGGCGATAACGGCCAGAACCTGATTGGTCTGCTTGAGCGTCGTCTGGATGCTGTTTGTTACCGTGCAAAATTCGCGATCACAGTATTCGCAGCACGCCAGCTTGTGAACCATGGTCACGTACTGGTAAACGGCAAACGCGTTAACATTGCGTCTTACCTCGTGAAAGAGGGTGACGTGGTTGAAATCAAGGACAAGTCCAAACAACTGGGCTTCATCGTTGGTTCAGTCCAATCACAAGAGCGCGAAGTGCCTGAATATATTCAGGTCGATGAGAAGGCGCTGAAAGCAACCTTCCTGCGCACACCGAAACTGGAAGACGTGCCATACGCATCGCAGATGCAACCGCATCTGGTTATCGAATTCTACTCCCGTTAATTCACGGGCGTATCTGAAACAGGTAAGGGGGCTGGGGGCTTCGGCCCCCTTATTTCTTGCCGTCAATGTATTAGTG
>CBFGPY010000775.1:0-1861 GCA_965650755.1 uncultured Chromatiaceae bacterium
TGTGTTCTCGTCTTTTGCCGACAACGTCACAGCCACGCTGGTGACTATTGCGGTGATCTCCGGTGTGAAACTGGAAGCAGCGAAGAAAATCAAATTTGGCGCGCTGATCATCTTTGCGGTAAACAGTGGCGGCGTGTCCTTAATCACCGGTGATGTCACCACGCTGATGTTTTTCCTGGCCGATAAAGTCACCATCCCGAACTTGCTGTGGCTGGTGCCACCGGCATTTGGTGCTGTCATGTTACTGGCGATTTTGCTGTCCCGTGGCATGAATCAACCGCTGACCGTGGAAAAAAATACCAAGCCGTTTGAAAAACGTGATGCGGTGATTGCCGGGATTTTTGTCACTACGATTTTCGCTACTTTATTATTTAATATTCTGTTTTCAATTCCGCCGGTGCTGACCTTTTTATTCGGTCTGGGTGTGATGTTCTTAAGCGCGCAGTTTTTATTTCGCAAAAAAGCCACACAAAGCATTCTGAACTATGTGCGTGAAGTGGAATTTGAAACGCTGCTGTTCTTCCTCGGCGTGCTGTTGTTAGTCGGCGTGTTAAAAGAACTGCATTTCCTGAAGAATTTCACCGATTTATACGCCGTATTACCACCGGTGCAGGCGAACTATCTGATGGGACTGTCGTCGGCATTGATCGATAACGTGCCGCTGACTGCCGCCTTACTAAAAGCTGATTTAGTGCTGACGACTGTGGAATGGCTGATGCTGACTTATGCCGTAGGTGTTGGTGGGTCGCTGTTAATTATCGGCTCAGCGGCCGGTATTATCGCCATGAGCAAATTAAAAGAGCTGACGTTCGGCACTTACCTGAAAATGGGCGGTTATTTATTGCTGTGTTATAGCCTGGGCTACGCCGGGGTGTTCTTTAGCGGACAGCTGGCTGGCTAAAGCTATAACTGTCAATCAGGCAAAAACGGCGCTATATGGCGCCGTTTTTTATTGCTGTCCTCTCAGCTGAGCTGACGGTAAAATGTAATTTTATTACAGCCGTCTAAAAGGCTGTTGCCTTTTGGCTTCAGACCAGCTAAGGTAGCGGCGTCAATCATTCTGATAGACCAGAAGAGGAGCGTTCACCAGGTAGTTCAGTTCAGGTGGCTATACACCGCAGACTGAAGGAGGGGGATGAACGCCGAGGAAAACATGCTGTAGCAACATGTTTTTCGGTTGTCAGGGCTGAATCCCTGCGACTGTCACCTGAAACTTCGGTGGAGAGCTTCTGGCCTTTGTTGTGTCTGCAAGTAGACAACAACACCGCGCTGTTGCGTCCGGGGTTAGTTGTATCTGATTGTTGCTCTGCAAATGCCATGCTCTGCTTATTTTGTTCATAAGGAGAGACACCTTGTCTAATCAATTCATCGTCGCCAAATTTGGCGGTACTTCAGTTGCAGATTTCACGGCCATGTCACGTTGCGCGGATATTGTACTGGCTGATCCTGCCATTCGCTTAGTCGTGGTCAGCGCCAGTTCCGGTGTGACGAATCTGCTCGTTGCCATCACCAAAGAAGATATCATCGAAGGGCGTTTTGCCCATTACGCCGGTATTGAGCGCATTACCTATGCGGTGCTGGAAAAACTGCAGCAGCAAGCTGCAGTTGGCGCCGCCATTGAACAGCTGTTGCTTGAACTCAAGACCTTGATTGGCCGCACTGTGGCATTTACCGACAGCGAAAAAGATCTGGTGCAATCATTTGGTGAGCGCTTGAGTTCAGTCTTGTTTGCGCAGGTGCTGGCTGAGCGCGGGGCTGCGGTCAGCAGTTTTGATGTGCGTCAGGTGCTGCGGACAGATTCTCGGTTTGGTAAAGGTGAGCCACAAATTGAGCAGGTTGCCGCGCTTTGTACACAATATCT
>CBFGPY010000776.1:0-1858 GCA_965650755.1 uncultured Chromatiaceae bacterium
GCCAGTTATCAGTCTAATTTACAGAATATGCGGCTGATTGAAGACATCCTGCTGCCCTACTACGAAAAAGGTGAACTGAACCGGCTGTTGATCCGGGTACCTGGTTTTGGTAACAGCGGTGGTATGGCGATTGTCGGCAGTGAAAACTGGCACAACGGCCAGCGCCGCACGCCTGAACTGATGCAGGAAATTGGTCAAAAGCTGAATAGCCTGTCCGATGTGCGCGCCTTTACCAATATGCGCAGCGGCCTGACTGCCGGCCGTGGCGGCGGTGGTGGCGGCCGGCCGGTACAGTTTGTTATTCAGGGCAATACCTACGAAGAATTAGCAAAATGGCGCGATATCGTGTTGGCAAAAGCAAGGGAAAACCCAAATCTGCAGATGCTAGACCACGATTACAAAGAGACAGTACCGCAAATTCTGGTGGAAATTAACACAGAACGGGCGGCTGATCTGGGGATTTCGGTCGGTGTAGTCGGTCGGGCTTTAGAGGCAATGCTGGGTGGCCGGCGGGTCACCACATTCCTCGACCGCGGCAAAGAATATGATCTAATTCTCGAAGGCGCAGATACAGATTTCAGCGATCCGACCAGCATCACCGGTGTTTATGTCCGCTCCAGTGGTTCTAACCAGTTGATCCCGCTGGATAACCTGGTGACTTTAAAGGAAGAAGCAACCTCATCAACGTTAAACCGTTATAACCGGATGCGGGCTATCACTATCATGGCCAACCTGGCTCCGGGCTATAGCCTCGGGGAAGCCCTGGAGTATCTTGAAGGCGTGGTGCGTACCGAAATCAAAGATGTGGGCGGTATCGACTATAAAGGCGAGTCACTGATGTTTAAAAACAGCGGCGAATCGACACTGCTGATTTTTGCGCTGGCACTCATCATCACCTATCTGGTGCTGGCTGCACAGTTCGAAAGTTTTATCCATCCTTTTGTCATTATGCTGACAGTGCCGCTTGGCATGGCCGGTGCGCTGGGTGGGCTTTATCTGGCTGGCATGACGCTCAATATCTATAGCCAGATTGGTCTGGTGATGATCATTGGTCTGGTGGCGAAAAACGGCATTCTGATTGTTGAGTTTGCCAATCAGCTGCGCGACGCCGGGGTTGAGTTCACCAGCGCTATCCATCAGGCGGCGGTGCAGCGTTTGCGGCCTATCACCATGACCGCGTTTACTACGGTGATGAGCAGTATTCCGCTGATTATCACCTCCGGACCTGGTTCAGAAAGCCGGATGGTGATTGGTATGGTGATTTGTGCCGGTGTCGGCGTCGCCACTTTGCTGACGGTGTACATAGTGCCGGTGGCTTATGTGGCACTGGCGCGTAACACAGGCTCGCCACAGGATATCGCCAAACAGTTAGAGAGCCTTGATAAAGGCTGAGTTGTAAAAGTCGGGGCGCATTAACACGGCGCCCCGCCCCTCTGCCGTGTCAGCTTACTGGGCGGCGCGTTGAATTTTTGTTAGTATTCATCATCCTCCTCGCTACAGACTCCGGTGCCACCGGCAGTTGCGGTAATCAAACGCATGTCAGATCTGTTGTTGCAATGTACAAGACTTGAATTGCGCCAGCCCGATGGCTTTGTGCTGGGGCCGCTGAGCCTGCAGTTAAAAGCAGGCAAACTATACGGCCTGTTGGGTGCCAATGGCGCCGGGAAATCGACCTTATTGCAGCTGCTGGCCGCACTGAAAAAACCGGATCATGGCGAAATTATTCTGGCGCAGCAGCCGCTGTCAGCTTATACCGCGACAGAGCGCGCCCGCCGTCTGGCCTATCTCAGTCAACAGCAGCCCCCCACCGACATGACAGTCCGCCAGTTGTTACATTTAGGCTTGTTGCCGCACAAAA
>CBFGPY010000777.1:0-1857 GCA_965650755.1 uncultured Chromatiaceae bacterium
GTGGTCATTCGCTACGAAGGGCCAAAAGGCGGGCCGGGTATGCAGGAAATGTTGTACCCAACCAGCTACTTAAAATCGATGGGCTTGGGCAAAGCCTGTGCTTTAGTCACCGACGGTCGTTTCTCTGGCGGCACTTCTGGCCTGTCGATTGGCCACGTCTCGCCGGAAGCGGCCAGCGGCGGCGCTATTGCCTTAGTGGAAGATGGCGACGGCATCGACATCGATATTCCAAACCGCAGTATTAATATCCGAATTTCTGACGAAACTCTGGCAGCACGCCGTGCTGCGATGGACGCCAAAGGCAAACAAGGCTGGAAACCGGTGGACCGCACCCGTTACGTCAGCCCGGCTTTAAAAGCCTATGCCTTACTGGCGAGCTCGGCCGACAAAGGCGCAGTGCGCGATTTGTCGAAGCTGGAAGACTAATAGTTTCAGGCCGGCGCTGTGGGTGTAAACCTCAGCCCGGTTTATCAGAAAGGCGAGAAAAATGACTGCGTTACAACAAGTGCCTGCTAACGGCTCAGTACCTGCTGGGGGCACTGCCGCATTACAAGCTAATCCGGCCGACGAGCGTGCTGCTTTGCAACAACATTATTTGCGCGAAATCCTGCTGTCGCCTGTGTATCAGGCGGCGGTGGAAACCCCGCTGCAGGCGATGCCAAAACTGAGCAAACGCTTAGGCTGCCAGGTCGAGCTAAAACGCGAAGACCATCAGCCGGTGTATTCCTTTAAGCTGCGTGGTGCTTTTCATAAGCTGCACAAGGTAGCGGCCAAAGCTTCAGCCGCAGGAACTCTGGAAAGTACGCGGGTCATTTGTGCATCGGCCGGCAACCATGCGCAGGGCGTGGCGTTGTCAGCCAGCAAACTGGGCCTGCACGCCACGATAGTGATGCCGATCACCACGCCGGAAATCAAAGTGAGCGCTGTACGCGGTTTTGGCGGCAACGTGCTGCTGCACGGCACGGCGTTTGACGAAGCCAACCGCCACGCCATCGAACTGGCGAAAAGCACCGGTGCCACTTACATTCCGCCGTTTGACGATGTCGATGTGATTGCAGGGCAAGGCACTGTCGCGAAAGAACTCCTGACGCAAAACAACCAGTTAAACGCCGTGTTTATTCCCGTCGGCGGCGGTGGTTTGTTGGCCGGCATGGCGGTGTATATCAAAGCCGTGCTGCCGAATGTGCGGGTGATTGGCGTAGAGCCGGACGACGCCGCCTGTTTAGACGCCGCGCTGAAAGCCGGTGAACCTGTCACCTTAGACCGGGTAGGCCTGTTCGCTGACGGCGTCGCGGTCAAACGCATCGGCACTGAGACTTTTAAATTAGCCCAGCTGTTTTGCGACGAAGTAGTGACAGTCACGAGCGACGAAATCTGCGCCGCCATCAAAGACATCTTCGAAGACTTACGCGCCGTGGCCGAACCGGCCGGTGCTTTGGCCTTAGCGGGCCTGAAAAAATACGCCCAGCAACATAGCCAGACCGGCGATGTGAACGAACAAACGCAGCTGGCGGCAGTATTAAGCGGCGCCAACCTGAACTTTGATACGCTCAGATACGTGTCCGAACGCTGTGAACTGGGTGAGAAAAAAGAAGCGGTGTTCGCCGTCACCATTCCGGAAGAAAAAGGCAGTTTCCGCCGCTTCTGCCAGACGCTCGGCGGCCGCGCTATCACCGAATTTAACTACCGCTACGCCAGTGACAACAAAGCGCATATTTTTGTTGGCATCAAGCTGCGTAACGGCGCACAGGAACTGGCACAAGTCACCCAAGCACTGACAGATGCCGGCTACGAGTTCCAGGATTTATCCGACGACGAACTGGCCAAACTACACGTGCGCCACATGGTCGGCGGCAT
>CBFGPY010000778.1:0-1847 GCA_965650755.1 uncultured Chromatiaceae bacterium
ATGTTGTCACTGCCACAGGATGCCCGGCGTATTCAACCTGGGCAGCTAAACGAAAACCGCGGACAAAACCAACCCGCAGATTTTTCATCAGTGTCCAGTTTTGCAAGGTTTTCAGTTGCTCAGTCCGGACAAACGCCAGCAGTTCAATAGTCGCCAGCTGGACCGGCACTTGTTTCAGTGCACTGAATTCCTGCTCTATACCGTCAATGCGGAATAATTCGCCGTCATACAATCCGCGATTGGCCATCTGCAGCGAACGTCCGGCCGGCAGCCGGACTAATTGCATCTGATAACCAAGCCGGCCATAAGCCCGGCGTAATTGCTGTTCTATCTGGCTGGAAAACTCTGATTGGCTGAGGCTGGTGGCGATGAGCAACTGATGTGGGGATGGCGCTGGTGGCTGCTGCGCAGCAGGCGGCTTTGTTGCCGGTAGCTCTGTAACAGGCAGCTCAGAAGCAAAAAGTGGCAAAGCCAACATCAGGCTCAGGCACCCATTTAGCCAGCGTGACGCCATCCTTACTCCCATTTGCAGTCGGTATTGCGCTGCTATGAAACACCATGTTCATGTCCGACTATACCCAGTCTGTGGCGATTGCGGCAGTTGTCAGATAAAAAAAAGCCCGCGATCACGGGCTTTTTTGCCAACTGAGTTAGCTCAGAACTGGTAGTCCTGCAGCTTCAGGCCCAGCGTTTCAAGTTTTTCCAGCTGAGGCCGTATTGTTTTAGACGGCCCTACCACGACGACGCTGAAAGTTGCCGGGTCAAGATGGCGTTTTGCCAGCTGATTCAGCTCATCCAGCGCGATATCGCGGACAATCTGATTGCGCTGCCGGGTGAAATCAGCAGATAACTGATACTGCAGAATAGCCGCCATAAAACCAAGTTTGGCGCCTGGCGTTTCATAGGCGAGGGCATCTGACTGATTAATAGCTTTACGCATAAAATCCAGTTCTTGCGGTGTCATCCCCTGTTGCTGATAACGGCTGATTTCTTTATAGAATTCTGCAATCGCGGCCGCGGTCACATCGGCGCGCACAGCGGCCGACGCGCTGTAGACACCGGCATAGCGGTCAGCACTGAAACCACTGCGGGCGCCATAGGTGTAGCCTTTGTCTTCACGCAGGTTCAGGTTGATCCGGCTGTTAAAGTTGCCACCCAGCACAAAGTTCATCAATCCGGCGCGGAAGTATTCGCCGGTGAAATCTCTGCTCAGGCTGCGTTTAACGATGCGGATCTCAGATTGTGGCGCGTCGGGTTTATCGATGAGATAAATAGTGCCGGCTTTGGCCACCGCGTCCGGAATTTTTACTTGCCGCTCAAGCGCATCCCCTTGCCAGCGTTGCAGCCGTGGTTGCAGTTCAGCCAGCACCTGCGCCTGTGGCAGGTCAGATACCAAAATCAGTTCAGCCCGGCCTGGTTTAAATAAGCGCTGGGCATAAGCTTTCACATCAGCAAGCGTCAGCGTACTCACCGACTGCAGTGTGCCCTGATTTGGATAAGCGCTGATATGAGACCCATACATCAATTGCTGCACAGCGCGGGCAGCCATAAAGCCGGCATCCTTCTCGGCATGTTGAATGCCTTGCAGCGTTTGCTGGCGTAACCGCTCAAAATCCTGCGGGTTAAAGCCCGGTAGCAGTAGTTTTTCCATCAGCAGCTCTAACGTCTGCGGCAGGTTTTTGCTCAGGCTTTGCACCGACACTTCCAGATATTCGTCGCCGGCAGAAAAACTAATGGATGAGCCGAGTTTCTCCAGCGCCAGGCTCATTTGCTCGGTAGTTTTGAGCATGGTGCCTTCGTCCAAAAGCGCCGCCAGCATGTGATCGCGGCCAGGCGCGCCTTCCTCG
>CBFGPY010000779.1:0-1846 GCA_965650755.1 uncultured Chromatiaceae bacterium
AGACGCTGATCAGGGCGTTACAAACAGGGCAGCGCTGTGCCGCTTGTCTGATTGACATCGATGGCTTTAAGCAGATTAACGAAGCGCATGGCAGCGCCTTTGGTGACCGGGTCCTGTTGGCGCTGAGCCATCAGCTACAGGCGGCGCTCCGCCATGATGATACGCTGGCACGCCTTGGCGGCGATGAGTTTGTCGTGTTGTTATCCGATATGCCGGCGCTGCCGGAGGGTAATCATATCGTCAAACGCCTGCTGCAGGCGGTCAATCGCCCGTTAGTGCTGGATAACCACGAAATTGCATTAACCTGCAGTATCGGTGTCAGCTTATATCCGGATGACAATGCTGACCCGGATACCTTGTTGCGCCACGCAGACAAGGCGATGTATCAGGCCAAAGAAGCAGGCCGCAATCGTATCCAGTGGTTTGATCCAGAACACGAGCGCGAAGCACAGGAACACCGGATGATGCTGGAGCAATTGCAGGACGCATTGCAGCAGAATCAGTTTGTATTGTTTTACCAGCCCAAAGTGAATTTACGCAGCGGTGCCGTCGTTGGCGTGGAAGCGCTGATCCGCTGGCAGCACCCGCAGCGCGGTTTATTGTCGCCGGCGGCATTTTTGCCTTTTATCGAAGGCAGCGAACTGGAAAGTCAGTTTGGCCAGTTTGTGTTACATGCCGGCATTATGCAGGCCGACAGCTGGCTGGCGGAAGGCATTCATCTGGAAGTGGGCATTAATATCAGTGCCAGCCATTTACTCAATGCTGACTTTGCCAGGCAGTTGTCTGAATTGTTACAGCATTATCCAAACCTGAGCCCGGGGCAAATTGAACTGGAGATCCTGGAAAGTACCGCCATCCGTGATTTAGCCGCAGCACGCGAAGCCTTGGTCCGCTGTCAGGGCTTTGGTGTACGTTTTGCGCTGGATGATTTTGGTACCGGCTACTCATCATTAACTTATTTGCGTCAGCTGCCGGTCCACAGCCTGAAAATTGACCAGAGTTTTGTCCGCGACATGCTGGAAGACCCGGATGATCACAATATCGTCGCTGGTGTCGTGCAGCTGGCGCAGGTGTTTGACCGCAGTGTGATTGCTGAAGGCGTGGAAACGATAGCGCACGCAAAAGCCTTGTTAAGTATTGGCTGTGAGCTGGCACAAGGTTATGGTGTCGCCAGACCGATGCCGGCTGCCGAAGTCGCTGGCTGGATCCGGCACTGGCAGAGTACACAACCATGGCGCCAGTTACAGCAGAGTGACAGCTGAGTCCGTCAGGCCTTTTCAATAGACTGTTGTGACGCACTCTTGCGACAAAGCGTGCTGCAATTGCGTAACTTTTTGTTATCATCGGACTGATTCAGCAGACCGTGAAAATCTCAGGAGATGGTAATGAAAGGATGGACAACAAGCAGCGTGACGCTACTCTCTCTGGCACTGCTCAGTGCTTGTGGCGGAGGTGGAACCAGTGGCGGTTCGACCAATACTGGCACAACACCGGGCACCGGCACTACGACACCAACAACCCCCAGTTGGGTGGCCGGTCAATATGCCGCGGAGTCGACGCTGCAGAACTTCTGTGCGACGCCACGCAGCGGGATAGACCCATTCAGTAACAGCGCATACCCGGACAAAGCCGGCACTGCCATGCATGAAAAGCTCTGGCTGCGTTCGTGGAGCAACAGAACTTACCTGTGGTACAAAGAATTACCAGATCTGGACCCGGCCGCTTACAGCACTTTGGCCTATTTTGACCTGCTGAAAACCAGCAACAAAACCGATTCCGGCGCCGCTAAAGACAACTTCCATTTTTATAAGGATACTGCCGAATACAAAAATCAGAAGCAGTCTGC
>CBFGPY010000780.1:0-1839 GCA_965650755.1 uncultured Chromatiaceae bacterium
CAGACTGTCGACTGCTGATGCCAGGCTGTTACTGCTTAATGTTCCGGCATCTCCCAAATCCACGCAAGCGCCGAGGCTTGCCATGTACGCGGTGGTCGCCTGTTGATTGTCCGCCAGCGCCACGACCACTGCGGGCAGGCCCAGACAGGCCCGCTCCCAGTGGGTGGCGCCGCCGGCGCCAATCATTAAATCCGCAGCTGCCATCAGCCCGGCCATCCCTGGCGTCTGTATGTGCAGGGTCAGACGCCGGTCCTGTGCACAAAGTTGCTGCAACAACAGACGGTGCGGGTTGGCCTGACCAATCACGATATCGGCCAGCCAATGCGATTCCTGAAGTTGTTGCAACGCATCAATTGCGACTTTGCTTAAATTATCGCCATCAGTACCACCAAAAAATATCAGCAGCCGGGCTGGCTGTTGCGCGCTGAAGTGTTGCGGAAACTGGCGCTGACTGATATCAAAACCGGCAAATTCCGGCCGCAATAATGCCCATTTTGGCCCAAGCAAAGCCCGGCATTGTGCCGGCAGCAAGCCGTTGTAACGGTTGTCGAGATCAGGTAACAGGTTTTGGTCCAGCAGTAGGTCGCAGTCATAATGCCGGTTGGCTAAATCGTCGATATGCATGATAAACCGGCAACTTGGTCGCATCGCTGTACAGAATTCTGCGCCAAGGCCGTAGTGATCGACGACCAGCCAGTCAAAGTGTTGACCGGCAAGTTCTGGTGTGTTTGTGATCGACTGTTGCAGTGCGGCAGCATCTTCAGCTTCTGTGGCGCCAAGCCAGGCGGCATAACCAGCGGCTGGCGGCGTGGATAATTCAGCAAGTGCCAGCGTGGCAAAGCCTTCAGCTTCAAGCATACCCAGCAGATGGCCGGGATGTTGCCGGCAGGCGAACCAAATCTGATGGCCCTGCGCGCGCAGGGCGCGGGCCAAGGTCAGACAGCGCATCAGATGGCCGGAGCCAATACGCAGCGACGCGTCGGTGCGAAACAACAGCCGCATCAACGGCTCCGGTTTTGTTGCAATAACAGTTGCTGCAGGAGCTCCGCCCTTTGCCAGTCGGCTTCGGTGTCAATGTCCTGCACCCGGTGTTGCGGCAGTTCCTGCAAAAAACTATGTGGGGCAAACATCGGCAAGCCATCGAGCCAATGCTGCGCCTGGCCCAGGTAAAACTGGCCGGCATCGTGGAAAGTTTCAGCTAAATCCTGTGAGCGTTTTGGGATGGCGTCCGGTTGCACCGGTTCGATCTGGCCTTTTTCATTACGATACAGCGCCCGTTGAATGGGGAAGCTGAAACGACAGCCGGAAAACACAAATTTTAACTCAGCATTGTCCACGAGGGCCGCGGCAGCCTGCTGCAGGTCGGCTGCCAGTAACAAGGGCGCTGTGGCATAAATGCATCCGACTAGCGTTGGCGCTTGTCGCTGCTCGCGCAGCCACTGAATTGCATGGCAAATCACCGGGCCTGTGCCGGTAAAATCATCGGCCAGCGTAGCGGGGCGGATAAATGGTACTTCTGCGCCAGCCGCACGGGCGACTGCAGCAATTTCTTCGTCGTCGGTGGAGACAAGCACCCGGTCAAATACTTTGCTTTGCAACGCCGCATCGACAGACCAGGCCAGCATCGGCTTGCCGTTAAACAGCCGGATGTTCTTGCGGGGAATTCGTTTACTGCCACCACGGGCCGGAATAATCGCAACTTTCATCTTTAAGCAGACTCCAGCGCCTGTCGCAGTGCGGTAACTACCTGTTGTTGCTGCGCTGTTGTAATGCCGGCAAACAGCGGCAGGCTGATGATCTGACTGTAATACTGCTCAGCCTGCGGATATTGGCCCCACT
>CBFGPY010000781.1:0-1837 GCA_965650755.1 uncultured Chromatiaceae bacterium
GCCGCGGTTTTATCAATCAAGCGCACTTTGGCGACATCTTTGTCGCCCTGCAACAGCGTCACCAGCGTGGCAATATCGGTTTCTGTGACGTCGTTTTTCAGAAACAGACTGATCTCAAACGACTGGTCATAACTGCTGCTGACCTGCTGTAAGTTTTTCACCAGCACATGCAAAGTAGCGGGTAACGTCATGCTGATGCCAAGCACGGCGATGGTGACAAAGGTCCAGACCGGACTGCGCCACAACTCGCCGAGGCTGGAAACTGCCTGGCGCAAATGGCCGACAATACCCATTAAAAATCTTTGTACCAGACCCGGCGCGCTGTCACTGGCACCGCTGGCGCGGCCATTAAACAGAATACTCATTCAGCATCCTCACTGTGCAGCAGGCCATCATTAATCATTTTGCCGTTTTTCAGCGTCATAGTGCGGTACCGCATCCGCGCAATCAGGCTCAGGTCGTGACTGGCCACCAGCACCGACACACCGGCCTGATTAAAGGCTTCAAACACGCGCATGATATCTTTGGATAAATCCGGGTCCAGGTTACCAGTCGGTTCGTCGGCCAATAACAACGGTGGTTTATTCACCACGGCGCGTGCTATACCAACGCGCTGCGCTTCACCACCAGATAAAGTAGCCGGCAAACAGCGGGCTTTGTCCAGCAGACCTACCTGGTCCAGCGCCGCATGGACACGTCGTGCCATATCACGACCAGTGAAACCTTCAATCACCAGTGGCAGCGCGACATTATCAAACACGGTGTGATTCATCAGCAGGCGGTGATCCTGGAAAATCATACCGATATCACGCCGCACATAAGGGATTTGACCGGACCTGATGCCAGATAAATCAATGCCGTTGATTACGACACGACCCGCCGAAGGGCGTTCAATCAGGCTGATGAGCTTGAGCATGGTACTTTTGCCGGCGCCGGAATGACCGGTTAAAAAGGCCATTTCGCCTTTTTGCAGTTCAAAACTGACCCGGTCCAGCGCCACAAAACCACCCGGATAGCTTTTGCTCACCTGCTCAAATCGAAGCATGCTCAGAATTCCCTGTTAAACAGTGCGCGGATAAAGTCTTTACTGTGGAATACGCGTAAATCGTCAATGCCTTCGCCAACGCCGATATAACGGATCGGCAAACTGAACTGGTCAGCAATGGCAAAAATCACCCCGCCTTTGGCAGTACCATCCAGCTTGGTCAGCGTAATACCGGTCAGCTGTACCGCTTCGTGGAAAAGTTTGGCCTGACTGAGTGCATTCTGACCGGTGCCGGCATCCAGCGTCAACATCACTTCATGTGGTGCAGCGCCATCAATTTTTTTCATCACCCGGACGATTTTCTTCAGCTCTTCCATTAAATGCGCTTTGTTCTGCAGACGGCCCGCGGTGTCGGCAATTAACACGTCGATTTTGCGCGCTTTGGCAGCCTGATAAGCATCAAAAATCACCGAGGCACTATCGGCGCCGCTATGCTGGGCAATCACCGGAATGTCGTTGCGCTCGCCCCAGACCTGCAGTTGTTCGACCGCCGCCGCGCGGAAGGTATCGCCGGCCGCCAGCATCACAGATTTGCCCTGCTGCTTAAATTGCTGGGCCAGTTTACCGATAGTGGTGGTTTTACCGACGCCGTTGACGCCCACCATCAGGATGACATAAGGACCAGTGCTGCTGTCGATTTGCAGCGGCTGTTCGACTTTATCCAGAAGTGACGCCATCTCGTCCTGTAATTTTTCATACAAGGCTTCAGCGTCTTTTAATTCGCGCCGGTTGGCATCTGCCACCAGCTGTTTGATCAGTTTTTGTGTGGTTTCAACACCAACGTCGGCCAGC
>CBFGPY010000782.1:0-1837 GCA_965650755.1 uncultured Chromatiaceae bacterium
TGCAACTGACGCTCGATTACCATGATTCCGACAATAAAGCCGATAACGGCGCGGACAAGGGCCTTGGCAGTCAGGGCCAGGTGATTTTGGGTTCAGACCAACTGCTGCGCAAAGTCTACGACTACCGCACTGGCGAGATACCACAAGCCATCGTGTACTGGAAAAACGGCACCACCACGCTCAATCCAGGCGAAATTGACTCCAACTTCAGTCAGTTTATTCACTCACCTGGCAAAGCCGAAATTCAGCAGTGGCAGCTCGATGGTAAATGGGACAATGATTATTTCAGCTTCCCGCTGACCGACGTTGGCTTTGGCATCGCCCGCACTGACCAGACTATGGGCGGCCACCAGGGCTGGAGCGGTTTGCGCGGTGGCCCGGGCTTTAACCCGGCTTACCCGCAGATTTTCCCGGATGCGATGTTTGTCCGTCACAGCACGGCGAACTTCCTCGACCAGTTTGTCGGCGGCGGCAATGGCATGCAGCCAGGCTATTACTACAGCTATGACTTTGACGAAGCGGTCGCCCGCCAGCTGGCATTCCTGACCAAAGGCGTGATGGGCGCCGATGAATATTCGATTGACCCTTACTACGACGGCATCGACAGCGAAAGTTATGTCAACGAAGTGACCGACAGCGTCTACCTGCAGGGCCGCTTTGACTTCAGCGTCAAAGACATCCCGCTGCAGCTCAATGTCGGCCTGCGCTATGAAGAAACCACAGTCGACAGCACGGTGCGCCAGCGCGTTGAAACGCAAGTCAACTGGGAAAGCCCGTCCGAGTGGATCACGCAGTACCAGCAAGGCGGCACCGCCAACTTCCTGCAGCAGGAAGGCAAACACGATGTGCTGTTGCCAATGTTTGACCTCAAAGCCGAATTGCATGAAGACTTAGTCGGCCGTTTCTCTTATGGCAAGAGTATTACCCGCGCCCCGCTTGGTATGCTGGCCGGTGGCCGCAGCTTAAGCGGCAGTCCGAAACCAGACGCCCGCAGCGGCAGTCAGGGCAA
Source organism: uncultured Chromatiaceae bacterium (assembly GCA_965650755.1). Lineage (GTDB taxonomy): Bacteria > Pseudomonadota > Gammaproteobacteria > Enterobacterales > Alteromonadaceae > Pararheinheimera. The sequence goes on from CBFGPY010000782.1 coordinate 1,010, forward strand.
TACCAATCTGTTGCCGTTTGAGTCAACCAACCTGGATTTAAGCCTGGAATATTATTACGGCGAAGGCAGTTATGCCGCAGTCGGCTATTTCCGTAAAGACGTCGATAACTTTATCCAGACCACTATCACGGAAACCACTATCGAAGGTCTGCGCGACATCCTGAATGGCCCGCGCTACAAAAAAGCAGTGGCGGATATTGTCGCCCGTGGCGAGCAAGCCACCAGCAGCGCGATTTATGCGCAAATGCTGGCAAATGGTAATGGCAATGCCCAGGGCAAAATCGAACCGGCCGCCGACGACCCGCTGATGGTGTGGCAAATCAGCCAACCGGCCAATACCGACAGCAAAGCGGTGGATGGTTTTGAACTGGCCTTCCAGCACCTGCTCGGTGACACCGGTTTTGGTGTCGGCGCCAACGCGACTTTTGTGCAGGGTGATGTCGAATTTGACGTGATGAGCTTAAGCCAGCAAGCACCGCTGACCGGTTTAAGTGATTCTGCCAACCTGCAGCTGTTTTATGAAAAAGACGGCCTGTCGGTTAAGGTCACTTACGCCTGGCGCGATTCGTATCTGATTGGTGTCGGTCAGGCACAAGGCTCCAGCGATGCACCACCGCAGTTTGCCGAAACCTTTGGCCAGTGGGATTTAAGCGTTAATTACGACATCCTGCCACAGCTGACCGTCTTCCTCGAGGGCATCAACCTGAACAACGAAACCGAACGCGGTTACGGCCGCTTCGAGGAACAGTTCCTGTTTGCCCGCCAATACGGACCGCGCGTCGCGCTCGGTGTGCGCTACCGGCTGGAATAAAAAGGCTTAGCTGAAGC
>CBFGPY010000783.1:0-1832 GCA_965650755.1 uncultured Chromatiaceae bacterium
GGTCTGTAATGACCGTAAAGGCGCGATTGAAGTATTGGATACCTTGCCACAGGCATTCTGGCAACACAGCAGTGAACGCCTTGGCAAACTGAAACATCACAACACCACAACTGAAGCGCAGCTCTCGCAAAGCCCGCGTTATCTGGCCGCAGTGGAACTGGCTGCACGCTTAAAGGCAGTGGAAGTAACCGGCGGCGCCAGCTCCGCCGGTATAGTTGAACGCACCTGAACGGTTTTGAGGAAAATTTGATGATTGAAACCCGCATTCCCGGCTTAAGCTTGCGCTTAGCTACTGCTAATGATGTGCCACAGATTTTAAGTTTTATCCGCCAACTGGCGGAGTATGAAAAGTTGCTCGACATGGTGGTAGCCGATGAAGCCAAACTCAGCGCAACGCTGTTTGGTGAAAAAGCTTATGCTGAAGTGGTGATCGCCGACTATCAGGGTAAGCCGGCCGGATTCGCCTTGTTTTTCCATAACTATTCCACCTTTTTGGCCAAACCCGGCATTTATCTGGAAGATTTGTTTGTTGACCCGGCGCTGCGTGGCCTTGGCATTGGCAAGGCACTGATCACTTATCTGGCCACACTTGCCGTTGAGCGTGATTGCGGTCGCTTAGAATGGGCTGTACTGGACTGGAATCAGCCGGCGATTGATTTTTATCAGTCGCTCGGAGCGCAGATGCTGCATGACTGGCGGGTCAACCGGGTGACCGGAGAAACGTTACACGCCATGGCAGACATGTTTCCGGGCTGAGTCTGGATAGAAAAACGGGTGCCTTTACCGCACCCGTTTTTTGTTTTGTGCCTTACTTATCCTTTAAAGCCTATCGCTTTAGCCAGCGCCATCACCGCTTTGATTTGCGGGCCTTGTTGATTGGCGTAATTGGCGTCGGTGTAACCCCACCAGTCCCAGCAGCCGTTTGGATTAAAAGGTGCCATCGCACTCTTTTCGGTCTGCGGATATAACACCACCATATTGTTGCTATCCGCCCATTCATTCAGGCCTGTGCCTTTGGCATAAGCGTCGCCAACTGCGCCGGCATATTGTTTACAGCCATGGAAGCTAATGTGCAGAGTACAGGTGCTGCCTTTGGCACAGCTGGTTGGCACATAAAGATAACCGGTATCACCTAGAGTAGAGGCTGTTTCGCCGGCGAGGTCCTGCTGCTTCAGTATCAACAGCTGGCCGCTGGTTTTATCCGCTTTGGTTTTTAAATCCGGATACAAATGTTTGAGCAGTGCGCCGGCCGCATCATAACCACAGGCACCGAGATAAGGCGCTTCTGACAGCTCACAGCCGGCACCGGCATTGGCGGTCGGGAAATTATGGCCGAAAGCTTTGTCGCTGACATACTGCACTTTGGCCCCCAGTTGTTGATACTGCGTGGCCAGCGAGTCACTGACTTTGGCATGGACGGTTTTGTCAGCGCTGCCGTGTAATAAAAACACCGGACTGTCTTTGAGGTGAGTTAAAGGCGCTATGGTGCCGGCTTCGGCTTGTTGTTGTAGCAAAGCGGCAGCTTTGGCTAAATCCGGCGCACTGTTGTCTTTGTTAAAACAATGCTCCAGTGCAACTGGTAAAGAGTTCTGTGCACAGCCATAAGGCCCGGCGGCGATAATGCCCGCGCCTGTGACTTTATCGCTGAAGGCCAGATGGAACTGGTTGGCCATATAACCGCCAGAGGATAAACCGGAAACCGACAACTTCGGTGCCAGTTGTAATGCAGGCAGTTCACCGGCTGAGGCGGGAAGCGTCTGCAGGACCAGCAGACAACTGGCGGTAAACATCGATGGGGCGAGCGCGCTTCTGGTTAGCATAATGGCAATCCT
>CBFGPY010000784.1:0-1828 GCA_965650755.1 uncultured Chromatiaceae bacterium
GTAGAAACACTGCGTCATGGCCGTAAGGCTGCGATGCCAGCCTGGGGTGAAGCCTTAGGCGAGCAAGGTGTGAAAGAGATGACTGCATATGTACTGAGCCTGTCAGGCCGTAAGGTCAACGACAACGACGCGGCAGCCGGTAAAGCCAAGTTCGGTATGTGTGCCGCCTGTCACGGTATGGATGGTAAAGGCTCGTTGGCCCACAACCTGCCGTTTGGTGCACCAAACCTGACTGACAGCACCTGGTTATACGGTGGTTCAGCCGGCACAATCGAGCAAACGCTGCTGCACGGCCGTAATGGTCAGATGCCGGCCTTTGGTGAGCGTCTGGGTGAAGATAAAATCCACGTGATCGCGGCATACGTATATCGCCTGTCACGTCCGGATGAAGCAAAATAATTGCTGAAACCGGTACGGCAATGAAGCCCCCTCGCGGGGCTTCGTTTTATCTGCCTGAATTAAGTTGAGGAAGGAAGTAGTGATGTCAAAACCCTGGTATAAACAAGTCTGGCCCTGGATCCTGATCAGTCTGCCGGTGTTTTCAATCCTCAAAGCCGTCCATACCGTTTACATTATGAACCAGCAAAGCCCGGATTTAGTCGTCGACGACTATTACGCCGAAGGCAAAGCGATTAACCAGAACCTATCTCTGTACCGCGAAGCTGCTGCACGCAATCTGCACGCTAAAGTGCTGTTGGCCGGTAATAAAGCCGTGTTGACCTTTGAAACCAATAATGTGCTTGATAAACAACTGACACTGGATTTTGTGCATAACACTATCGCCAGTAAAGATTTTAAAGTCACAGCTGAACGCAGCGGTGAATCTATGTATGTCGCAGAATTACCTGTCACCCCAACCGGTAAATGGAGCCTGGTGGTACACGACCCCGCCAACCAATGGAAGCTTCGCGCCGCGTTGAGCTTACCAGCCACAGAAGCCATTAAACTGACCTACTAGACACTCAGACCGCCCCATGTTGCAACAGCGTTGTTTTCATTGTCATGAACCTGTGCCATCTGGTACTGACTTTCACTGTGAAGTCCTGAATCAGCCCCAGGTATTTTGCTGCGCCGGCTGTCAGGCTGTGGCCGAGACCATTGTCGCGCAGGGTTTAAGTGACTATTACAAATTCCGCAGTAAAGCCGCCAATAAGGCCAATGCTGTCCCGGCCGAACTCAAAGCCCAGTTAAATAGTTATGACAGTGCTGAAGTTCTGCAGGACCTGACTGAATCCGTCGGCGATGCCCAGCGTATCGAACTCTCCGTTAATGGCATGAGCTGCGCTGCCTGTGCCTGGCTGATTGAACGTCAGCTCCAGCAAAATCCGGCAGTCAAAAGAGTCAGCGTCAATTCCGGCACCGCCCGCTGTGAACTGGTCTGGGATGCCGGCGCTGCGCCGCTCAGTCAGTTATTAAGTCAAATTACTGAACTGGGTTATCAGGCGAGCCCCTTCGTCGCCGACTTAGAAGAACAGAACTTCCGCCAGGAAATGAACGCTTACCTGAAACGTCTGGCGGTTTCCGGCATCATGACCATGCAGGTGATGATGCTGGCGTTTGGGTTGTATTTTGGTGAATTCAGCGGCATCGAAGCCCAGTACGAAGGCTATCTGCGCTGGGTCAGCCTGCTGCTCACTTTACCTGTGATGGGCTACGCCGCTCTGCCGTTTAGCAGCAGCGCCTGGCGCGCGTTAAAATCGCGCCAGCTCAATATGGACGTGCCTATCACCCTCGCCTTGTATTACACCTTTCTTGCGTCCTTGTACGCAACTGTATTTGATATCGGCGAGGTGTATTTTGAGTCGGTCTGTATGTTTGTATTTTTGCT
>CBFGPY010000785.1:0-1826 GCA_965650755.1 uncultured Chromatiaceae bacterium
AAAACAAAGCGGAAATCGTGGCCTCGCCGCGTATCTCAACGGCTAACCAGAAAAAAGCCCGCATTGAGCAGGGTGTGGAAATTCCTTATGTGCAGGCAGCATCCAGCGGTGCTACCACAGTGGAATTCAAAAAGGCGGTATTAAGCCTGGAAGTCACGCCACAGGTCACGCCGGATAACAAAATTATCCTCGACCTCACTGTAACGCAGGACACTGAAGGCAAAGTGGTGCAAACGCCAACCGGGAATGCTGTGGCTATTGATACCCAGCGTATCACTACACAAGTGCTGGTCGACAATGGTGAAACCATAGTGCTGGGTGGTATTTATCAGCAACAAACTATCAATACAGTGTCAAAAATTCCGGTACTTGGTGATATTCCATACGCTGGTGTGTTGTTCCGCCGTTCACTGGATAAAACCGAGAAAAAAGAGCTGCTGATTTTCGTCACGCCAAAAATCATTAACGAAAGCCGTTAATAGCAACAAGTGGCAGTCAGGTAGCAAAAGGGACGGGCAAAAGCCTGTCCCTTTTGAATTTTAGCTTGCGAAGGGCGCGCCAATACTGCCATAATTCAGCGCTTAAAATTTTCACGGGAGCTTTTTGGTCCTGACATCAACCCTCTTGAGTTAGCTGAATTAGCATTACGACATATGGCAGAGAAACGCAATATCTTCCTCGTTGGCCCAATGGGCGCAGGAAAAAGTACCATTGGCCGTCACTTAGCAGAAATGCTGCACCTTGAATTCTATGATTCGGATCAGGAAATTGAACGTCGCACTGGCGCAGACATAGCCTGGGTTTTTGATCTCGAAGGTGAGGCTGGCTTCCGGGTGCGTGAAGAAAACGTCATTGAAGACTTAACAGGCATGCAGGGCATTGTACTGGCAACCGGTGGTGGTTCTGTGCTGAGCCGCGAAACCCGTAACCGTCTGTCCGCCCGCGGTATCGTGGTGTATCTGGAAACTCCTATCGAGAAACAGGTTGCCCGTACCCAGCGCGATAAACGCCGGCCGTTACTGCAAACCGAAGAAGCGCCAAAACATGTACTGGAGCGTCTGGCAGCAGAACGCAATCCACTGTACGAAGAAATCGCTGATTTCACTATCCGCACTGACGAACAGAGCGCCCGCGCGGTCGCGAACCAAATCGTCGAACAACTGGGTTTTTAATTACAGAAAGGGAGCTGGCGATGGAAAAAGTTGCGGTTCAACTTGGTCTGCGCAGTTATCCCATCCTGATTGCTCCGGCGCTGTGTCAAAGCGCCGCTGAGCAGCCCGAATTTTCAGCCTTGTGGCAATACAAAAAAGTGGCAGTGATTTCCAATCCACTGGTCGCCGGTTTGTATCTGGATAAAATCCGGGCTCTGTTTGGCCATGCTCAGGTGACAGAATTACTGCTGCCAGACGGTGAAGCCTACAAGACGCTCGCATCTTTTGAACAGGTCTGTTCATTTTTACTGCAACAAAAATTTCCGCGTGATGGGTTGCTGGTCGCTTTAGGCGGCGGCGTGATTGGTGATCTGACTGGTTTTGTTGCAGCTTGTTATCAGCGCGGCACCACATTTCTGCAAATTCCGACCACTTTATTATCCCAGGTCGACTCCTCAGTTGGCGGTAAAACTGCGGTGAACCATCCGCTCGGTAAGAACATGATTGGTGCTTTTAATCAGCCGCAGGCGGTATTAATTGATACCGACATGCTGCAAACTTTACCGCCACGTGAATTCGCCGCCGGTATGGCAGAAGTCATTAAATACGGTTTATTGGGTGACGCAGCTTTCTTAGATTGGCTGGCCGAACATCAGCCGCAAATTCAGGCGAAAC
>CBFGPY010000786.1:0-1824 GCA_965650755.1 uncultured Chromatiaceae bacterium
CACATTGCACACATTCGACTTTTTCCACGTTGTTTTCCAGAAACAACATCATGGTGTCAATGGCTTTACATTTCGGGCAGGACGCCCCGGCGATAAAGCGCTTTTTTTTGCGGTTTTGCATGAAAATATCTGACTCCCACTGAGTAAAAACCGCGGCAATACTTGGTTTGCCGGGCCATTCCGATTACATTAGCAGCCTCTTCCGACGGGTATAGTTTTTATGATCCAACTTCAGAACATCGAATTACGCCGCGGCGCTTTGGCTTTATTACAAGACGCCGATCTTACCGTATTTCCGGGCCAAAAGGTCGGTATTATCGGCGCCAACGGCTGTGGCAAATCATCGCTGTTTGCCATGTTGCAGGGCAAACTGCAGCCGGACGCCGGCAGTGTCAGTATTCCGGCGAGCTGGACCATAGCCACAGTGGCGCAGGAAACGCCGGCGCTGGACATCAGCGCGATGGACTATGTGCTGCAGGGCGACGAATCGTTGTATCCGTTGCTGTTGCTGGTGCGCCATGCCGCTGCCGACACCGATCTGGTCGCAGTGCACCATCAGATTGAAACGCTGGATGGTTATCGCGCCGAAGCCAAAGCAGGTACGTTGCTCGACGGCCTCGGGTTCAGTGGTGAGATGCAACAACACAGCGTCAAATCCTTTTCCGGCGGTTGGCGGATGCGACTGAACCTGGCGCGGGCGCTGATGCAACGCGCTGAATTGCTGCTTCTCGATGAACCGACCAACCACCTCGATTTAGACGCAGTACTGTGGCTGGAAAAATACCTGAGTAACTTCGACGGCACTTTGCTGCTGATTAGCCACGACCGCGATTTTCTTGATGCCGTCATCGATAACACTGTGCATATCGACAATCAGAAACTGAATTTATACCGCGGCAACTACAGTCAGTTTGAACGTCAGCGTGCTGAGCAAATGGCGCAGCAACAATCGATGTATGAAAAACAACAGCGTCAGGTTGCGCATCTGCAATCTTATATTGACCGCTTCCGCGCGCAGGCCACTAAAGCCAAACAGGCACAAAGCCGGATTAAAGCCTTAGAGCGCATGACATTATTGGCGCCTGCACACGTCGATTCGCCATTTCAGTTTGAGTTTCTGCCGCCACGGGCTTTACCAAACCCATTACTGAAATTAGAAAACGTGCGCGCCGGTTATGGCGACACTTCAATTTTACAGCAGATTAATTTTCAGCTGTTGCCGGGTAGCCGCATCGGTTTATTAGGCCGCAACGGTGCCGGTAAATCGACGTTAATCAAGCTTTTATCCGGCGCCATGCCGCCGCAGGCCGGTGATTTATGGTACGCCAATGGCGTCAGCATCGGGTATTTTGCCCAGCATCAGCTGGAAACGCTGCGGCCGCAGGATTCGCCGCTACAACATTTAGTCCGGCTGGCACCACAAGCGACAGAACAGAGCCTGCGCGATTTTGTTGGGGGTTTTGGTTTCCACGGTGATAAAGCTTTAGCGCCGTGCGGGCCTTTTTCCGGTGGCGAAAAAGCCCGGCTGGTGCTGGCGTTGCTGGTTTATCAGCGGCCAAACCTGCTGTTGCTCGATGAACCCACCAACCACCTCGACCTGGATATGCGCGAAGCCATTGTGATGGCGTTGCAGGGTTTTGAAGGCGCCATCGTTGTTGTGTCGCACGACCGGCATTTATTGGCATCTACCACAGACGAGTTTTATCTGGTGGCACATGGCAAAGTTGCACCTTTTGCCGGTGATTTGCAGGACTATTACCAGTGGTTGCAAAACGACAGCAAACTGCAACAGCAAAAAACCGCACCAGCCAGCACCGAAGCGCC
>CBFGPY010000787.1:0-1822 GCA_965650755.1 uncultured Chromatiaceae bacterium
TCTTATCAGGAAATTCTGGCTGGTCGCGGTTTTGGCCTTGAAGACAATCGGGTCGCCATTGAAACCGTTGCGCAGATCAGGCAGGCTAAAGTAGAGCCGTTAACTGGCGACTATCATCCGTACCTTTGTAAACCGGAGCAGCGTTAATTGCAGTATCAGCAACATCCATCAGCCATTGTTGACGAGGGAGCGCAGATAGGACAGGACAGCCGGATCTGGCATTTTAGCCATGTTTGCTCCGGTGCGGTCATCGGTCAGCGTTGTTCGCTTGGGCAAAATGTTTTTGTCGGCAATCAGGTGCGGATCGGCAACGACGTCAAAATCCAGAACAATGTCTCGGTGTATGACAATGTGACGCTGGAAGATGGCGTATTTTGTGGCCCCAGCATGGTGTTTACCAATGTGTATAACCCGCGCAGTCTGATTAGCCGTAAAGACGAGTACCGCGATACGCTGGTGAAAACCGGCGCAACGCTTGGCGCAAATTGTACTATCGTCTGCGGCGTGACCATCGGCCGGTTTGCTTTTATCGGCGCCGGCGCTGTGGTGAATAAAAATGTGCCTGATTATGCCTTGATGGTTGGTGTCCCGGCGCGGCAAATTGGCTGGATGAGTGAGTTTGGTGAGCAACTCGATTTGCCGTTGAGCGGCGATGCAGAAACCGTATGCCCGCACAGTGGCAAGCGCTATCGGCTGAGCGTTGCTGGCCTGACTGCTGTGGAGTAACCAATGCAGTTTTGTGATTTAGACCGCCAGCAGCAACGGCTGCAACCCCAGCTTACAGCAGCAATAGCGGCGGTACTAGCGCATGGCCAGTATATCTTAGGGCCTGAAGTAACAGAGCTTGAACAGCAACTCAGTCAGTTTTGCGGTGCCCGTTATTGTATCAGCGTGGCCAACGGCACTGATGCACTGCAAATCGCGCTGATGGCGTTGGATATAGGTCCGGGCGATGAAGTGATCACGCCAGCATTTAGCTATATTGCCACCGCAGAGGCGGTCGCAGTCCTCGGCGCGACGCCGATTTTAGTCGACGTCGACCCTGATACCATGCTGATCAATATTGAGGCAGTTCGGGCGGCAATCACACCACGTACTAAAGCGCTGATCCCGGTGTCGCTTTACGGTCAATGCCCGGATTTTAGCGCGCTCAACGCGATTGCCGCTGAATTTGGCCTTTGGGTCATTGAAGATGCGGCGCAAAGTTTTGGCGCGACGCAGCAAGGGCATCATTCCGGCAATTTGAGTACGATCAGTTGTACCAGCTTTTTCCCGAGTAAGCCGTTAGGCTGTTATGGTGATGGCGGAGCGATTTTCACCTCAGACGAAGGGCTGGCGCAGCGTATTCGCCAAATCGCTCGCCACGGGCAATCGAAGCGGTATTACCATGTTCGGCTTGGCGTAAATAGCCGGCTCGATACACTCCAAGCAGCGATTTTATTGCAGAAGCTGCGGATTTTCCCGGAAGAGCTGCAATTGCGTGAGCAAGTGGCAGCCCGTTATGCAGCGCTATTGGCTGAAGTCCCGCAAGTGCTTATGGCCAGAGTGCTGCCTGGTAATCAATCGGCCTGGGCGCAATTCACGGTGCGGTTACCACAGCGCGACCAAATCGCAGCGTTTCTGCAGGCAGAAGGGGTCCCGACCGCGATTCACTATCCGCTGGCGCTGCATCAACAACCGGCGCTGCAATCTTATGCACGACCGAATCCTGTGTCAGAACAGCTGGCGGCAACGGTATTGAGCTTACCGATGCACCCTTATCTCACTGAGAATGAACAACAAAAAGTAGTCGCTTCGCTGAAAAAAGCCCTGCAATCCTGCT
>CBFGPY010000788.1:0-1821 GCA_965650755.1 uncultured Chromatiaceae bacterium
AAAAAAAGCTATCAGCGCCAATCAGGTGGTCAGCCGTTATCTGCAACAGTATCCGGCGGTGCACGAGCATCAGGCCGAAAGTTATGCTGACGGCAGTTTACGCAGCAAAGATGATTTATCCGCAGCTTTTCAGCAGCAACAAAGTTTTCTGCGCCAGCCACATGGTTATTTCCTGCAGACCCAGCAGTTATGGCAGCAACTGGCACCGGTGCTGCTGGAAGACTTCTTTAATTTCTATTTTATTTCTAAAGACGGTTTTATCCGCATAGCGCCTGCCGATTGGGCGCTGGAGATCCCGGCCGACCACAATTTCCGCAAAGATATCTTTTTTACCATCGCCACACCGGAACAAAATCCGGCGCGATTGCCGCGCTGGACGCCGCTGTATTACGACTCTATCTGGCAAAAGTGGATGACCAGCCTGGTGATCCCGGTGTACATCAATGATGAATTTGTTGGCATTACCGGGACTGATTTGGTGCTGGACGACATCTTCGCCGATCTGGGGCAGATTTCGCAGTGGGAACCCGGCCGTCAGGCCATGTTATTTGATGGAAAAGGCAATTTATTGCTGGATGCGCAAAACAGCCTGCAGCGACAAATTGCCAAGCCGGCGATGAATCAACTGGCCGTTGGCATCAAACCGCAACAGGCTGAATTACATCAGTTTATGCAGGATGTGCTGGCCCGGCCGTCGGCACAGGGCCAGCTGAGCCGCGAGGTGGAAAATTATGTCGCATCAACTGCGCGGATAGACCGGCTGGACTGGCATGTGATGTTGTATCACGCCAAGGCTGACGTGGTGAAAGGCCTGCAGGACTATCGCAATAAAGTGGTGTTGTTGTTCTTGTTGGTGGCGCTGATTGTGGCATTGGCACTGCAGTTCTTTATCTACAAGTTTGTACTGAAACGACTGACCAATCTGGCCAATGCCGTGCAGCGACTGTCGCATAATGACGGTGAAAAAATTGAACTGGACGACCGCTTTGATGAAATCGGTTTGTTAAACCGCGCTTTTGCCCGGATGTCTGATGAAATTACCCAGCTCATTGGTGGTCTCAATACCCGCATTCAGGAAAAAGAAGAAGCGGAGCGGGCGACGCGCAAGCTGAGCAAGGCTGTGGCCTTTTCCAGCTCTGGTATCGTGCTGACCGACAGTGCGCTGGTGGTGGAGTACGTTAACCCATTCCTGTTGGAAATGATTGCCGCCGAGCCGGAAACGGTACTCGGCAAACCACTGACATTATTATTTGCTCATGAGATGCGCTTTGTTGGCGAAGATATTTTGCAAAGCCTGCAAGAGCGTCATCACTGGCGGGGCGATATGCTGCTGCAACAGGGCAACAAACAGTTCTGGGCCAGCCTGGCGATTGCGCCCATTCGGGATGATAAAGGTGATGTCAGCAACTATGTCTGTGCGATGCAGGACATTTCGTTTATTAAAGAAAGCCAGCGCAAAATGGAGCAGCTGGCTTATTACGACGTGCTGACCGGCCTTGCCAACCGCAGTTATTTCCGTGACCAGCTCAGAAAAGCCATTGCCATGGCGGCACGTGGTTATTATCACTTTGCGCTGTTGTATTTTGATTTAGACGAATTTAAACGCATCAACGATACACTGGGGCATGACGCCGGCGATGAACTGCTTAAAGAAGTGGCGCGGCGGTTGATTAGCCGGCTACGCGAAGAAGACACTATCGCCCGTTTGGGGGGAGATGAGTTCGCGGTCATCTTAAGCGGCATTTCTGATCGCAAAGCTGCCGCAACCATCGCCGAGAATCTGCAACAGGCATTTGCTCAACCAGTGCGCCTTGCCGGCCA
>CBFGPY010000789.1:0-1809 GCA_965650755.1 uncultured Chromatiaceae bacterium
CCCTGATCAGCGTCTGATTAAAGCGGGTTAGCAACAAACGCCGGTTGGGCAAGCCGGTTAAAGCATCAAAATTCGCCACTTTATCCAGTTCGGCGGCATGGGCTTTGAGCTGACTGATATCTGCGAAAATACCGATGTACTGCCGCACCTGACCATCAGCGTCGCGGACTGCGGAAATGGACAGCATTTCGGTGTACACCGAACCATCTTTGCGTTTATTGATGATTTCGCCACGCCAGAAACCATGTTGCTGTAGCTGCTGCCACATTTGCTGGTAATAGTTCTTTTCGTGTAAGCCTGAGGACAAAATCCGCGGCGACAACCCCTGCACTTCGGTCGCACTGTACCCGGTGATCCGGCAGAACGCCGGATTGACCCGAATGATTCTGTTCTGCGCATCCACCAGCATCATGCCGTCATAACTGCCGGCAAACATCAGCTCGGCCAGCCGCAAGGTTTCTTCATTATGCCGGCGCTGCTGGATGTCAGTATGAGTGCCGGCTAATTGCAACGGTGCGCCGTCAGCCGTGTGGGTCACCACTTTGCCGCGGGTCAATACCCAGCGCCAGCTGCCGTCTTTACAGCGCGCGCGGAATTCGACTTCATGCAGCGGCGCCAGGCCTTGCAGATGCTGTTCAAGCGACTGGTGTACAGCGGCAAAATCTTCCGGGTGGACAAGCTGTGGCCAGTTATCCGGCCGCACATCCATCTCACCGGGCTGATAGCCCAACATGGTTTCAAAGCGCGCACTGACCTGCATCCGCTGTTGTTGCAGGTCCCATTCCCAAAAACCCTGTTCTGAGCCTTCCAGTACACGTTGCAGCAAACGCTTCTGACTGACCATTGATGTGATATCGCGGGCAATGCCAAAGGTGCCGCTTAACTGCTGACGATGGTCAAATAAGGGTCCTTTACTGACTGAATAGAGCTTGCTGCTGCCGTCGGCCTGCTGCAACTGTTCCTGAAAATGCATCACCTGCTGTTGTTGCCGGACTTTGGCGTCGTTTTGTTGCCAATAAACCGTCTGCGCCGGATCTAATAATTCGATATCGGTACGACCGATAATCTGACTGGCATCGCGGCCAAAAGCACGGCAGGCGGCCTGATTCACCAGCTGATAGCGCCCGGCCTGATCCTTAGTAAAAATAACATCGTCAGTGCCTTCAATCACTGCATCCAATAAACGCTGTTGCTGGCCAACATGCCGGGTTCTGTTACGCAGTTGCTGACACAACCAGCTGACTGTCAGGCCATTAATCAGCAGAAACAACCATTGCAGCTGCACATACACACTTTGCTCCGGGCCACTCAACGTGTGCCGGACAATCCAGCCGACTGCCAAAGCTGACAGCAATGTTGCAAACATACCGGGGCCAAAACCGCCGAAGACTGCCGCCAGAATGACCGGAAACAACTGCAAAATCATCATTGGTTTGGAAGCAACATCGATAGGCAATAACCCCCTGAACCAAAGCATCATGCCGACCAGGACAGCTGCCAATACATAATCGCGGAGCTGGCTTTGTCTGTGGTTAAGCGGGAGTATGGTGGGCTCTGCGCCCTGCGGTGCCGGCACATTTTTCAAAACCAGGGTTAGCCCTGTGGCACTAATCAGCACAAACAACATGCCTTTAAGCATGGAGAATTTGAGCAGTTGCTCCGGTTGGATCAGCAAAAGCAGGAGCTGGTCAGATAAAAAAATCCAGCTTGAAGCCAGCACCAGATAACCCAGCACCACAAAGAAGATGTACCTTTGACGAAGTGACAACAGCGCAGATCCGAAAACGCAGACAATGCCAACAAGGATAA
>CBFGPY010000790.1:0-1805 GCA_965650755.1 uncultured Chromatiaceae bacterium
TTAAATCCGGTGCAAAACCGCCTTCATCACCAACAGCCGTGTTTAAGCCCTGGCTGTGCAGTTCTTTTTTCAGCTGGTGGAAGATTTCTGCGCCCATGCGCAGTGCTTCGGCGAATGACTTCGCGCCAACTGGCTGCACCATAAATTCCTGGATGTCGACGTTGTTGTCGGCATGCTCACCACCGTTGATGATGTTCATCATTGGTACTGGCATTGAATAGACACCTGGCGTGCCGTTTAAGTCAGCAATATGTTGATACAACGGGATTTTTTTATCAGCTGCGGCTGCGCGGGCCACAGCCAGAGACACCGCCAGAATAGCGTTGGCGCCTAACTTGGATTTTGATTCAGTGCCGTCCAGGTCGATCATGATCTGGTCGATTTTGGCCTGATCATAAGCAGACTGACCGACTAACGCGGCTTTAATCGGGCCGTCGATATTGGCCACTGCAGTGCGGACGCCTTTGCCTAAATAACGGCTTTTATCGCCATCACGCAGTTCTAAGGCTTCACGGGTACCGGTTGAAGCACCTGATGGTGCGCAGCCACGGCCCATTACGCCGCTTTTTAAAAAGACATCGGCTTCAACTGTTGGATTGCCACGCGAGTCCAGAATTTCACGGGCGACGATATTGATAATTTCAGACATGTTATTCCCCTGTAGACCAAAGCAAAAAAGCCGTGCCTATACCCTTCATCCTTGAAAGATGCGGGGGTGTTGGCCGCCTTCACGAACCCCAGTCACTTAGAACAGCTAAGCTCCTGGGGCTTCGTTCAGTTGCCGCCTACCCGAATCTTCAATGATTTTGGGTATATAACACGGCTTTTCCATTATTTGGTCGTTTGTTGCTTCTGATATTTATATGCTGCGGCGACAAACCCCTGGAACAACGGATGACCGTCGCGTGGCGTCGAGTTAAATTCCGGATGGAATTGCCCGGCGACAAACCAGGGATGGTTCGGCAGTTCAATCATTTCCACTAACTGATTATCCGCAGATAAACCAGAAATAATCAGGCCAGCCTCTTCAAGTTTCGGAATAAAGTGATTGTTCACTTCATACCGGTGGCGGTGACGTTCACTGATGACGTCCGCACCATAAGTTTCGCGGGCTTTGGTATTGGCCTTGAGGTTACAGTTTTGGCTGCCCAGACGCATAGTTCCGCCTAAGTCGGAATCGTCAGTACGAAGTTCGACCTGACCTGCGCTGTCCAGCCACTCGGTGATTAAACCAACCACCGGGTAAGGCGTGTCCTTATTAAACTCGGTTGAATGTGCACCTTTGAGGCCTGCCACGTTGCGGGCAAACTCAATCAGGGCCACTTGCATGCCCAGGCAAATGCCGAGGTATGGAATCTTGCTTTCGCGGGCGTATTTGGCAGCAATAATTTTGCCTTCGACACCACGCTCACCGAAACCACCAGGAACCAGAATACCGTCGAGGCCTGCAAGAATAGTCGGGCCTTTGGTCTCTACATCCTGTGAATCAATGTATTTGATAGTTACAGTTAAACGGTTTTTCAGACCGGCATGATTCAGCGCTTCATTAACTGACTTATAGGCGTCTTTTAACTCAACATACTTGCCGACCATCCCAATAGTGACTTCGCCGGTCGGGTTGCTTTCCTGATACAGCACCTGTTCCCATTCGGTCAGGTCTGCTTCCGGGCAAGACATGTAGAAACGCCGAACCACTAAATCGTCCAGGCCCTGCGATTTTAACAGCGCCGGGATTTGGTAAATGCTGGACACGTCTTTTAATGAAATCACCGCACGCTCTTCCACGTTGGTGAAGAGCGCAATTT
>CBFGPY010000791.1:0-1802 GCA_965650755.1 uncultured Chromatiaceae bacterium
CTGAGGGGCGTGAGACTGCATGGGTTGCTCCAAAACAAAAAAGGCGCCGCTGCCGACTGTGATGTCGGCGCAGGCGCCTTTACCGGAATAAGAATGTCCTTCACTGCAGCATTTCTGATGCCAGTTATTAAGTTATTGATTTGTATAGAAGTGGTCGAGTGCTTTGCTGCACATGTGGTTCAGGCTGGTGCAGCGCTGCCCCATTTTTGTACAACGACAGCGCCCGGTTCGCCACTCCGCCAGATATTTTCATAAATTTCATACACTTAATTTGCGGCATTAAAATTGAAAGTCAAAAGTGACAGGTAAAATACACAAGCTTGCATGGCAACGAGGCCAACTCCCGGGGTTCCGGCGGTTGGCCTTTTGCATTTTTGAGCGCGTGATACCCACAAAGAGGTAATAAAACTGCCCAGAGATGACAATAACGGCCGGAGCACCGGACTTTTACAATACCAACAACGCCGAGCCCTACTGCGCTAACTCAGGGATACCTGACATGCCAGAGCGGCCGTGGCAATCATGCCACCGGGCCTGACTGGAAACGGTCTGACCTCCCCACTTGGAAAGGTGTCGATGTATGCTGCAAGACTCATTTGAACGCCGGTTCAGCTACTTACGTTTATCGTTGACCGAAAGCTGCAACTTCCGTTGCAACTATTGCCTGCCTGATGGCAGCACCTGCGACAACAAAGCGGCTGAACTGACGCTGGCTGAAATAAAGCGATTGGTTCAGGGTTTTGCTCATGCCGGCACCAGTAAAGTCCGGCTGACCGGCGGCGAGCCAACCTTACGCCGCGATTTATGCAGCATTATTGAAGCGGTGCGGGCCACCGACGGCATCACGCAGGTGGCACTGACCACCAATGGCTATCGCCTGAATAAGGACATTCATCAGTGGCTGGACGCTGGCCTCACTGCGCTCAATGTCAGCGTCGACAGCCTGGATGCAGACACTTTTCATCTGGTGACTGGTCAGGACCGGCTGCCGGATATCCTGGCAGGCATTGACCGTGCGCTGGCTCTGGGTTTGCAAAAGGTTAAAATCAATACAGTTCTGTTGCGCCAATACAATGGCGCCTCATTAAATACTTTCCTCGATTTTGTCCGGGATAAACCAATCAGCCTGCGTTTTATTGAACTGATGCAAACCGGTGATAACGGCGCATTTTTTAAAGCGCAGCATGTCAGTGGCCACAGCATTATCAGTCAGCTCACTGCCGCCGGCTGGCAATTAATACCGCGGCTTACCAACGCTGGCCCGGCGCTGGAATATACCCATCCCGACTACCTCGGCACTATTGGTCTGATCATGCCTTACAGCGAACATTTCTGTGACGATTGCAACCGGTTGCGGGTATCCAGCACAGGCCAGTTATTTTTATGTTTATTCGCCGAACAACATCAGAATTTACGCCATTTGTTAAACCAGGATAACCCGGCTGCAATTGTCGAATTCCTGCAGGCTCAACTGCAATTCAAACCGTTCAGTCACCAACTGGCGAAAGCACAGACCGGTCAGACCCGGCAACTCGCCATGATCGGAGGTTGATGATGCAAGTTGAACAATCACCAGCCTTTTCAGTTCTGGTGCTGTGTGGTGGGAAATCGAGCCGGATGGGACGAGACAAAGCTTTGCTGCAACTGGAAGGTGAAACTTTGCTAGCGCGCATCAAAAGACTGGGCGTGGCGCTTGGTGCACAACAAGTGCTGGTCAGCCGGAATGAACCCGGATTTATTCAGGACCTGGTCCACGACGCCGGTCCGATGGCAGGCATTGCTGCGGCACTGCCTCATTGCCT
>CBFGPY010000792.1:0-1800 GCA_965650755.1 uncultured Chromatiaceae bacterium
GCGCTGTGGCATACCCCACATCCAGCCAGCTCGCCCGCATCAGCATGGCAAAAGCACCGCCAGCGGCACCATATGCCAGAAAAGTGGCCCAGCGCGCATACGGATTGGGCATAGCTGCAATGGTGTTTAAGCGTTCTGTCGCTTCCTGCAACGTCATCTGGTGCTTCAACACGGCGTCGACGACTTCATCAGCACGGGATAAAGAACCTAAATCCAAATCGCCGGGCATCACCCGTGCCACATGGGTGTATTCGTTGTCTTCACCAGGCACCCAAATCACAAAGGTCAGCACTGTTGGTGTAATGGCAAATGAGGCGCCGATATTTAAGTCTTTCGCGACATCCTGTAAATGCGCCTCCAGCCGGTAAGCTGGCGTACCAAACTTATGCAGCATTTTGCCAAGCTTGACGATGAACTTTCTTTTTTCATTAAAATCAGAGGATTGCACTGGTAAGTCCTTGTGACGCAGCAAAAATACAGCCGGTATACAGTTCATACTAACAGTGCGACGTGACAAAACAATAGGGCAAATCATGTCAGGAATTTATTTGTCGGGGAAATGTTCAGATGCGACGAAATTGACCAGAGTCAGGGAAGCAGGTCGAGAGACCTTGCATGCAACAGAGATAAAAAAAGGCTGCCCGGGGGCAGCCTTCAAGTGCTTAGTTAAGCTTTTCGCGGATACGCGCTGATTTACCTGAACGATCGCGTAAGAAGTAAAGCTTGGCACGGCGTACTGCACCACGACGTTTCAGCGTGATGCTGTCAATCATTGGGCTGTGCGTTTGGAATACACGCTCAACGCCTTCACCGTTCGAAATTTTACGAACTGTGAAAGATGAGTGTAAACCACGGTTACGTTTAGCGATTACAACGCCTTCGTAAGCCTGCAGACGAGTTTTATCGCCTTCTTTAACTTTAACTTGAACAATCACAGTATCACCTGGACCGAAAGCTGGAACGTCTGATTTCAGCTGTTCGTTTTCAAGTTCTTTGATGATGTTTTGGCTAACTTTGCTCATAACAATCTCACTTTACCTGGATAAACTATCGTTGCTGCAACGCCTGGTGTTCCTGTTGGAACTCTTCCAGAAGTTTGCGTTGCTCCTTAGTCAGAGCCAGGGCATTTAACAATTCCGGACGCCGAAGCCATGTTCTCCCGAGAGACTGCTTCAAACGCCAGCGTCTGATGTTTTCATGGTGTCCGCTGAGTAATACAGCGGGAACCTGTTTGCCGTCTAACACTTCTGGTCTGGTATAGTGCGGACAATCCAGCAATCCGGAGGCAAACGAATCCTCAACTGCTGACATGTCATGCCCCAGTACGCCTGGTACCAGTCGCGATACCGCATCAATCAGCGTCATCGCAGGCAATTCGCCCCCACTCAGCACGTAATCGCCGATTGACCATTCTTCGTCAATTTCCGACTCAATTACGCGTTCATCAATCCCTTCGTAGCGACCTGCTACCAGCAACAGCTTCGGACGTTTCGCCAGTTCAGCGACCCCTGCCTGATCTAACTTACGGCCTTGCGGCGATAAGTAGATGGTATGGACCCCTTCCCCTGCGGCAGCTTTGGCGGCGCGGATTGCATCGGTCAAAGGCTGCACCATCATCAACATCCCTGGGCCGCCACCAAAAGGTCTGTCGTCCACGGTGTTATGTTTATCCGAGGTATAATCCCGCGGATTCCAACACTGCAAATCGATCAGGCCGTTTTTGACTGCCCGGCTGGTCACACCATATTTTGTGATTGCCTCGAACATTTGCGGAAATAAGGTAATAACCCCAAACCACAT
>CBFGPY010000793.1:0-1799 GCA_965650755.1 uncultured Chromatiaceae bacterium
TGGGCAGCCTTCAGTCGATTTTTACCATACTTTTGTGCCACCGGAATTCAGAGGCCAGGGGATTGCGGCCTTGTTGACTGCTGCAGCTCTTGAGTGGGCCCGTCAGCAACAACTGCGGATTTATGCCAGTTGCAGTTATGTCGCCAGCAAGCTGCAGCCTGCTGGTAAAATTTAAAATGTATACAAATACTATTTATGTATACATTTAATGCTATGCTACTGGCAATTCAAAGATTGCAGGTTGGGGTAGCATGACCGGGGTAGTACAACAAAAACACCTACCGATCGACGGTTGGAGCAGTTCGCATTGGGTCGCTGGCTTTGTCGCTGTGCTGGTCGGTTTTGCCAGCTCAGTCGCCATTGTGTTTCAGGCGGCCGCCGCCGCAGGCGCCAGTGCCAGCCAAATCGCCAGCTGGATTGGTATCCTTGGTTTTGCCATGGGGGTGACCTGTATCGGCTTTTCCTGGTACTTCAAAGCGCCGGTGTTAACGGCCTGGTCAACGCCTGGGGCGGCGCTGCTGGCGACCAGCCTGACCGGTTACAGTCTGGCCGAAGCGGTCGGCGTTTTCATGTTCAGTGCTTTGCTGACGTTATTGCTTGGTTTATCAGGTTGGTTTGACCGCTTGAGCAAAGTGCTGCCGCTGCCACTGGCCAATGCCATGCTGGCCGGGATTTTGTTGCAGTTTGGCTTGGGTATTTTCCGTCATTTGCCACAGGCGCCTGTGCTGGTGATAGGGTTAGTGCTGCTGTTTGTGCTGAGCCGGCGGGTTATCGCCAGATACAGTATTCCGCTGGTGTTGCTGGCTGGAGTCATTTTCACTTTGTTACGTGGCGAATGGTCAGTGCAGCAGTTGCAGCCGGCCCTGGTGCAACTGGAATGGGTCTGGCCCGAGTTTCACTGGCAGGCGATATTAGGCGTCGGATTGCCGCTTTTTATCGTGACTATGTCTTCGCAAAATCTGCCTGGGCTCGCGGTGCTGCGCAGTCAGGGCTATCAGACGCCGGTATCGCCTTTATTGACTGTGACCGGCCTGTTGACACTGGTCACGGCACCTTTTGGCAACTTCTCGATTAACCTTGCAGCCATTACTGCCGCGATTTGCAGTGGGCCAGAAGCGCATCCGGACCCGGCGTCGCGCTACCGCGCCGGTATTGCCGCCGGGGTGTTTTATTTGCTGACCGGTTTAGCGGGTTCAACCATAGTGGCGCTATTTCTGGCTTTTCCGCCGGCACTGGTGGCGGTGGTGGCTGGGTTGGCGTTATTAGTCACCATCGCCGGCAACTTGTCTGTAGTCACGGCTGAAGGCCCTTATCGTGAAGCTGCGATGCTGACCTTTTTGCTGACAGCATCCGGAGTCAGCTTTTTTGGTATCGCTTCAGCCTTTTGGGGCCTGGTGCTGGGGCTACTGGTATTATTGCTGCAAAAATGGCGGGCCTGATGCAAAAAGCTGATCTGTATCTGCAACTGCGGGACGATATCCGCCGCCGGCATTGGCCGGAAGGCCGGGCACTGAAACAACAGGAGCTGGCTGATTATTATCAGACCAGCCGCATTCCGGTGCGGGATGCGCTGTCGCGACTGGCCGCTGAAGGTTGGCTGGTCAGTGCCGGCAAAGCGAGTTTGATGGTGCCGCCTTTATCTGCCGCCGAAGCACAGGAGCTTTGCCTGATCCGCAGCAAACTGGAACCTTTAGCGCTGCGGCAGGCGTTGCCACAGCTCAATCAGGCGATTTTAGGTGCTACTGAAGACTGTCTGAATGTCGCCGACGCCGCAGCGGATGACCTGTTGTTGCACGGTG
>CBFGPY010000794.1:0-1799 GCA_965650755.1 uncultured Chromatiaceae bacterium
GTTGATTGCGGTGTATCTGTTGTTGCCCAAAACCGAATGGACCTTCTATATATTTGCCGCTGGCCTTGGCTTTACCTGGTTGGCGACAGTACCGCCGACCGCGGCAATAGTCGGCAAGTTATTCGGCACCCGGTACCTTGCCACTTTGTTTGGTATCGCTTTGTTTGCCCATCAGATTGGCGGCTTTTTTGGCGCCTGGCTGGGCGGCATTGCGCTGACAGTGCAGGGCGATTTCAGCTGGATGTGGTATGCCGATATGGCCTTAGCGGCGCTGGCGGCTGTGGCCAATTTGCCGATCCGTGAAGCTGCGGTGGCACGCCCGGCAGCGGCCTGAATTTGCTTTTTTACAGCGATACCGGGCCTTTGACACAGCGGCCCGGACCTTCCCGTTTTCCATCATGATCTTCCGGTTTCCTCAGCTTTGACTTGTGAATATTGTATACAGTATTTAATCTCTGAAGGGTCAACACCGGAGGATAGTCATGCAAGAGTGGCTCAACCGCATCATTTTTGATTACAGCAGCCCGCTGACCCGACAGGGCAATGAACACAAATTTGGCTTTCGTGTGCATAAACCTGATGTGATGCCGCACAGCCACTGGCACGGCCATATCGAGATTAATTTTCTGTTTAATTGCTCGGCGGTCTACCTGATGAATGGCCGCTCGGTGCAGATCCCGCCGGACCGGATGGTGTTGTTCTGGGCGTCGGTGCCGCATCAGCTGACCAGCAGCAGTGGCGACGGTGACCTGGTCAATATCTATGTGCCATTACAGGCGTTTCAGCAGTGGAAGTTGCCAAGCGAATTTATCGGTGCTTTGCTGCGTGGTGAAGTACTGGTGGCCGACCAGAGCCATGCCTGCGACCAGGTATTAACCCGCTTGTGGGAGCAGGACCTGGCGCAGAAAAATGAAGCTTTAACCGCGCAGGTGATTAGTGAAATTCGCGGCCGCATTCGCCGGATGGCGCTGGAAAGTTATCAGTGTCTTGGTACAGCCGCAGCGACGCAGCGCAAAGCACAGAAAAACCCGGTCACAGGTTTATCGCATATCGACACTATGCTGCGGTACATCGCCGACCACTATGACCAGAAAGTGACGATTAGCGACGTCGCCACCGCCACAGGATTGCATCCCAATTACGCGATGAAACTGTTCCACCGCGTGATGAAAATCTCAATAAAACAATACATTAACCGGCTGCGGCTGTTGCATGCCCAGGCGTTGTTAGTCGATACCGAAAAAGGCGTGCTGACCATTGCGATTGAAGCCGGTTTTGGCTCGATCAGCCGCTTTTACGATATTTTTCAGCAGGAACTGCAGATGACGCCGCAACAGTACCGCGACAAAACACTGAAGATCCGTGCCTGAGCCTGACTTGTTTGAACTGGCCTGAACGGGTCTGAACTGGCCTGAACTGGTCTGCATAGGCGCAGGTGATTTTTCCGGAAGGGTTTTGCCGTTTGGCATAAGCCAGCAGCTGCTGCCTTGTAGTGCAATCAGCTATCCGGCCGTTCTGGCGTTTTTAATAAGGAGTTTCCCTGATGACGCGTATTCCCGTCGTGCTTAGCTGTATTGTGTTGCTGCTGGCCTGTTCCCGGCAAAACCCGCCGCCTGCTGTGATGCAAATTGTAACACCAGCGACTGCGCCAGCCGCATCAGCAGCGGCCGATATCAGCAGCCTCGCCAACACGCTGCAGGACCGCTGGCAGCTGCATGGCGACGGGATTCGCTGGCAAGTGTGGGACGCCCATCAGGACCAGCTGGAATTCAGCGGTGAACAGGTGTCGGCGATTGTGT
>CBFGPY010000795.1:0-1798 GCA_965650755.1 uncultured Chromatiaceae bacterium
TTGATGTCAACGGCGTGCGCAGTTCATGCGAGACTGTCGAAATAAACTCATCTTTGAGCTTGTCCAACCGCTGCAGCTCTTTATTGGCTTTGGCGATTTCAGTCAGGCTCTTTTCGAGCTGCCGGGTACGTAAAGACAAGGTCATTGAGCTTTCTTCCAACGCCCGGGTCCGCTCTGTCACTTTGGTTTCCAGAATCAACTGCGCTTTGGCTCTTTCCTGCACTGAGTTTTGCAGCAACTTGTTGATTTGCTGAATGTGACGCAACCGATACTGATGGAATGTCAGGATCAATAACATCGTCAGAACAAAGCCAAGCACCTGCACTGAACTGTGTTGCCACCAGGCTGGCAAGACTCTGACCTTGACCCGCTCTGGCACCTGGTTGTAGAGGCCATGATTATTTGAACCTCTCAGTTCGAGCTCGTACTCACCGGCCGGCAGATTAGAATAGTAGGCACTGCGCCGGCCAGGCTGCAAAATCCAGTCCGGGTCAAAGCCACTGAGTTTGTACTGATACTGGTTCCGCGAAGGGTCATGAAAATCCAGACTGGCAAACTCAAACTCCAGGCTGGTATCCTTAGGCTTTAAGACAATTTCAGCCCAGCGGGCCGTATTGGCCTGTAATGGCAACGGCGTGTTATTGACCAAGATGCGTGACACTGCAACCTTGGGTTCAATCTGGTTAATCCAAATCAACGCAGGTTCCATCACCGTCAGGCCATCAATAGAGCCTATGTAAAAGGTCCCTTGCTGGTCATCAAAAAACGACTTAAACACTAACTCAGTCGCCACCAGACCATCTTGTTTGGTAAAAGTGATCATCCGTTGGCTGTCACTGTGTTTCAGACTCAGGCCTTTGGCCGTCAATATCCAGATATTTTGCTGCTGATCAGCATAAGCGCCAATGATATTACTGCTGGGTAAACCGCTGCGCACGTCCAGTAAATGCTGGCTGTCCTGCTGCAAATCGTATAACACTAAGCCAAGCTGGGTACAAATCAGCAAACTGCCGGCCGGGCCTTTTTCTAAACATTGTACATCCTGACTGGGAAGCTCCAGTGAATTCGACTTCGCCTGACTGAAATGCTCAATATCACCGCTGCCATGGCGGATCCGAAACACCCCCGAATATCGTGTGCCTACCCAGGTGTAGTCGTCATCAACCAACATCGCCTGAACAGCGTCACCGGTTTTGTGCCGGATCTCTGGCTGCAGATAGGTTGTAGAAACCTGTTGTACCGGGTCCCAGTGCACTACACCATCGCCCCACAGTCCAATCCAGAAACTGCCGTCGGACTGAAT
The DNA here is from genome assembly GCA_965650755.1 of uncultured Chromatiaceae bacterium. Classification (GTDB taxonomy): domain Bacteria; phylum Pseudomonadota; class Gammaproteobacteria; order Enterobacterales; family Alteromonadaceae; genus Pararheinheimera. The sequence goes on from CBFGPY010000795.1 coordinate 1,304, forward strand.
ACTTAAATCACGAATATTGGCAGCAACCTGCGGATTCTGTTGAAAAGGTTCCTGTACCGGCACCAGTGTTTTGAGATCTTTGGCGACCTTAAACAAACCGACATCAGATGCAGCAAAAATCTGTCCAGATGGATCCCGACGTATTGCGTTGACCCGTCCACCGGTTACATAACTGGTCATAGCACCAGTACTGCGGACAAAACGATGCAAATGTTCAGAGCTGCCAAGCCAGATGGCATCAGAATCGGCAAAAACAGCCGTCACCGTAAAACGAAATTGCGCCGGATTGGTCTGTGGTGCCAAATCGTGTAAGGATGCAAAAGCGGATTTGCTGTGTCTGGTGTAATACAGACCATTTTCACGAGACCCTAACCACAGCACACCGGTCCGATCGAGAAACAATGAACGGATGTTGACGGTCTGCAGCAGTGACTCCTGCTCACGGAATTTGACAAACTGCTGTAACTGCGGATGGACGCGGAACAAGCCGTTGTA
>CBFGPY010000796.1:0-1796 GCA_965650755.1 uncultured Chromatiaceae bacterium
AGCTTTTCGGCGATTCGCTGCCATCCATGGCGCTCACCCTTTAGCTCGACGCTGAGAGTTTATTCGGTCGCCTTTCCATCACTTTGCTGCACCATCAGTGCCAGCAGCTGCGCCGTTAATTCAAATTCTGTTTGCTGACGATCGGTCAGTGGTTTACCGGCGGCGTCGGCATACAACAAACCAAACAAACGGCGTTCCAGCCGTACCGGCGCGACAAAACAATCACCGTCGTAGGGTAAAAATTGTTGCAGGGCACCAATGTCCGCCCCATTGAGTTTTTTGTGCCACAGCATTTGTTCTGAACGCAGCAAGTCGTACAGCACCTCTCCTTTGCGCAATTGCTCGAGTGCTATCGACGCCTGATTGCGCCACAGTTGAGTGTCACGGCCGGCGACGTAACTGGGGACAAAACTTTTGCTCTGATAATCCATCAACAGCAACGCGACTCGTGGCAGCCCCACCCCTTCCTGCAGGCAAATCACTGTTGCATGTAACAACCGGGACAAACTGTCGCTGACACGCTGCAGTTTTAATAAAGTATTGAGGTGGACACTGAATTCGTACCCTGTTGGTTTGTGCTCGGTATTCTGCGCCAGAATTTGTGCCCGACTCGGCAACAGCGGTACCAGACTTTCGGCATTGTATTGATTGGCTGTCAGCGCGGCCTCTTCTGCCATCAGCAGGACCTGCTGCTGGCCTTCTTCCAAAGTCAGCTGACACAGCTGCGCTACTTGCGCGCAATTTTCCAGCATGGCAGCAGACTGCAGCCCTTCCGACAAATGCACACTGATACTATCGGCCAGATTGACCAGAGCACCGATGGAACCGGCTGGCGCGCTTTGTTGCAGTGCATCCAGCATAAAATCACCGAGTTTCCATTCTTTCACCAGTTCCCGGTTCAGACTATCGATGCCAATGCCGAGATATTTCATCGCGATGGCATGTTCATCATCCGGATATTCCCGGCATTCACGAACAAAGTGCTCAGCCGCCGGCTCCCGTGTCGCCAATAAAGCGAGCTTGCCGATATGCCGCAGTAATGCCGCGATAAACACCAGTTCCCGTTTGGCTGAATCGGCACGGGGTACCAAAGCCCGCGCCTGCACTGCTGCATGAAAAGATTGGGTTAATTGCTGCAGTAAAAGTTGGCGCGGTTTACCCTGCAAAAAACTGTCAATCAGGCTACTGGCCAGCGTGATGTTTTTTATTTCGAGGAAACCGACCTGAATAATAGCGCGGGACACAGTCTGGATAGGCTTACCGGATCTGTTGTAATGCACCGCATTAGCGACCCGCAACACCTTGGCAGTCAGCCCGGCATCCCTTAACACAATTTTTGCTAAGTCGTCGGCGTTGCCTTCATTGCGCTCATCCAGTTGACAGATTTGCTGTACAACTACATCCAATGCCGGCATTTGCTGATTCAGAATGAGCTTCATCCAGGCCTGCAGGCCTCTGATCTCTTGCATAACATACTTCTCTAATCTACGACGCTTTGCCCAGAGTTTAGCCCCAAGCACAGTCAGGCTTGAAGCCTAATTTCCAAAAAGGCTAGACTGTCGGAATTACCTACACGGAAGTAACAAAATGAATACACCAATGGTACAAAACACTGAAATGCATTGCAGCCATTGCGCCACGCTGATTGAGAGCCAGTTTTGCCCACACTGTGGCGAAGCACGACCGGAACGCCTGCACAGTGCGGCAATTTTCCATAAGGTGTTTGCGTCGGTGTTCAACATCGACAAACGCTGGCCCGCGACAATTTGGTTGTTGCTGAAAAACCCCGGTTTATT
>CBFGPY010000797.1:0-1789 GCA_965650755.1 uncultured Chromatiaceae bacterium
GTAATGAGTTTCTCTTTCACCAGTTCCAGCACCGCCAGAAAAGTCACGACCACGCCTTGCCGGCCTTCCTGCAGCGCAAAACACTGGCCAAAAGCCAGTACCGGCTGCTGGCGCAGCAATTCCAGAATGCGGCTCATCCGCTCCCGCGTCGATAACTGTTCTTTTTTGATTTGGTGATGCTGAAAATCCCTGGTGCGCTTGATGACGTCCTGCAACGCCAGCACTAATTCGGCGAGACTTACCTCGGGCTCAATCACAAAAGGCGCGAAATTATCGGCCAGCGCAGCGTGGGTAGGGAAAAAATCGCGCTCTTGCCGCGGCACGCCATCCAGTTGTGTCGCTGCCAGTTTGTATTGTTCGTATTCCTGCAGCCGGCGTACCAGCTCAGCGCGTGGGTCCACGTCTTCCGTCTGCTCGGCTTCGCGTTTGGGTAACAATAAACGGGATTTGATTTCCGCCAGCATCGCTGCCATTACCAGATACTCAGCCGCCAGTTCAAAATTCAGCTCCTGCATCAGGTTGATATATTCCATGTACTGCAGAGTGATTTCATTGACCGGCAAATCAACAATATCAAACTTGTGGCGGCGAATCAGATACAACAAAAAATCCAGCGGGCCTTCAAACGCCTCTAACAAGACTTCAAGTGCATCCGGCGGAATAAACAAATCTTCCGGCCGCTCCAGCACCGCTTCGCCACGGACAAACGCCAGCGGCAGCACCTGCTGGACGGTCAGAGTGCTCAGTGCTTCCGGTTCGTTTAACGCTGGGACAGCCGGAGTTGTTGTGGACATCGACGGCACTGTTATAAAAACGGCTCGATGGCGCCGGCACCTTCGCGCACCACCACCGGATTGTCGTCGGACAAATCAATCACAGTGGTCGGATGGCCGGCCAGAATGCCGCCATGCAGAATTAAATCGACCTGACGCTCCAGCTGGTCGCGCATTTCTTCCGGATCGGATTCGGCAAACTCGCGCCCCGGCAAAATCAGTGAGCTGGACATCAGCGGTTCACCTAATTCGGCCAGTAATGCCAATGCAATTTTGTGGTCCGGAATACGCAGGCCGACGGTTTTTTTCTTTTCGTTTAATAAACGCCGTGGCACTTCTTTGGTACCGCGCAGAATAAAAGTGTAAGCACCGGGCGTGTTGTTTTTAATCAGCCGGAACGCGGTATTTTCCACTTTGGCGTAGATAGATAACTCGCTTAAATCACGGCACATGATGGTGAAATGGTGCTCGCCGCTGATGTGACGAATTTGCAGAATACGTTCCAGTGCAGTTTTATCACCCAACTGACAACCGAGCGCATAACCACTGTCGGTTGGATAAATCACTACCCCACCTTGTTTAATGATATGTACGGCCTGCTTCATCAGTCGGCTTTGCGGCGTTTCCGGATGCACATAAAAAAACTGGCTCATGCTTCTGTCCTTATTGCCGGTGGCAAGCATTGAAAATGAATGGAGATCAGCAGCTTAAATCGAAACAACCGCCTGTTGCTACAGCTTAGCTGCAAAGTTGTGGCTTGTCAGAGCTGTCTGACGCGACCGTTTCAGGCGCAGGCGCCTCTGGTTGCGGAAACAGCGCCGGAAATTGTTGCCAGACAGTGCGGATATCATCGGTTAAATAAAGCCCCCGGCCTAAATCGCTCCAATCCGTTGGCTGATGGAAATCCGAGCCCTGCGACGCCACCAGACCAAATTGCTGACACAAAGCCCAGACATCACGTTTTTGTACCGGCGTCAGCTGACAGCTGGCTACTTCGGCGGCATCGCCACCGGCGG
>CBFGPY010000798.1:0-1788 GCA_965650755.1 uncultured Chromatiaceae bacterium
ACAGCCGGAATTGCCTGCTTTGCTGTATTACACCCTCAGACACTGGTCGTTACAACAGGCTCTGCCACCCGTGCAGCTATTTCAGCGGGTGGCACAATGGTGCCGTGACGAACAGCGGATTTTGGGGCAGAATAAATCATTAGCACTGACGACATTGTTGTTAGACCTGCAGCAAATGTTAAGAGGCACGCCATGGAAGAACTGACATTAGATTTTGCCGACTTAAAAGAGTTATACCGCTCTTACATGCCATTTTTTAAACAGGGTGGCCTGTTTGTCCGCACCAGCCGGCATTATAAAATGGGTCAGTCACTGGCGTTGCAGGTGACGTTACCTGACGCGCTGGAAGCTATTCCGGTGTCTGGCAAAGTGGCCTGGCTAACGCCGCAAGGGGCGCAAAACACCAGTCCCGCCGGTATAGGTGTGGCTTTTATTGATGACAAACTGAATTTGCGCGACAAAATCGAGAAGTTGTTAAGCGGTACTCAGGAATCTACCGAACTGACTTTTACGCTTTAAATCCATCTGCCGGGCTCGGCACGGTGCGATGATAATCTGCAACGTCGCACGTCGCACGTCGCACGTCGCACGTCGCACGTCGTATCTTGCATAGCTCCATTGTTCGCATGTGCATGAGCCGCTGCTTCATGATCCGCATCTTCACGATCCGGGTTAGTTCAGGTACACTGCCGCCGTTTTTCCTGTCGCTAATGAAGTCCTGGAGTTGCTTTTGTTTATTGATTCCCATTGCCACTTAGATCGTCTTGAACTCGACAAACTCGGGATGGATTTGCCTGCGGTCCTGGCTGCAGCTGCGACAGCACAGGTCAATCATATGCTTTGTGTCAGTGTCAGTTTGCAGGAATTTCCGGCGATGGCCGCACTGGTCAGGGATTATCCGCAAATCTCTGTCTCTTGCGGTGAACACCCTCTGCATCAACAGCTGGGTTTTAACCAGGACGATTTACTGCGCTTATGTCAGAGCAATTCTGTAGTTGCAGTCGGCGAAACCGGTCTTGATTATTTTTACAGCCCGGATAACAAGAGTACCCAACAAGCGGCTTTCGCAGCACACATTGCGGTTGCCCGTCAGCTGAATAAACCGCTGATTGTGCATACCAGGGACGCTCGTGCCGATACGCTGGCGTTGTTGCGTGGCGAACAGGCGCAGGAATGTGGTGGCGTGCTGCATTGTTTTACCGAAGACTGGGATACTGCCAAAGCGGCGCTGGATTTAGGGTTTTATATATCCTTTTCCGGCATTATGACGTTTCGTAACGCTGACGCCCTGCGGGAAGTTGTCCGGCAGGTACCTTCTGATCGGCTGTTGATTGAAACGGACTCGCCTTATCTGGCACCAGTGCCGTATCGGGGCAAAACCAACCAGCCGGCTTATGTCGCGGCTGTCGCCGCCGCAATTGCCCGTGAGCGGCAGGTCGGCATCGAATTATTAGCCGAACAAACCAGTCAGAATTTCCGTTGTCTATTTCCGCTCGCTAACGCTTGAACAACCGATTTTTCTGTAGCTTTGTCATGTCGCCTTGCGGCGACATTGTCGACAAAAGAAAAGAAGCCCAGAACCAATCCGCATTGTTCCGGGCTTAGGGGAATGGCTCAAGAGTGAGCCGTGCGCTAGAGGGAGTGGTGCAAATTTCTGCACCAGAAAGATAAATCCAGTGTAGCCAAGCGCACATTTTTTGCGCAGCAGCGCCCGCGGAATAGAATGTTGAATTAGTAAACAATCTGTAATTAAGGCACAGCTTGTTCCCAGCTTATCCCAAAGTTATC
>CBFGPY010000799.1:0-1785 GCA_965650755.1 uncultured Chromatiaceae bacterium
AACACGAACATAGTTAAAGAAGATTTTTGTGATTTTGCGCTGCAAGCGGCCGGGATCCTACGACCATTTTTGCGACAAATTGATCAGTCGTTATTTTAACTCTGGCAGAAAAACCAAAGGCACCCGCAGGTGCCCTTGTTCATTCATAGCCAGTGATTAGAAATCGACTTTGCCGTCGCGGATATGTTGCTCGCCGCGTTGTTTGGCAAGTTCAATTTGTTTCTGCCGTTCCGCAAAGGAAGCTTTTTGCTCGTCAGAGAGCTGGTCATGGCAATGTGGGCAGCTCATGCCTTTGATGTATTTATCCGATTGCATATCAGCTTGTGACAACGGCATCCGGCAGGCATAACATTGGTCATAACTGCCTTGTTCTAAACCATGTTTTACGGCAACGCGCTGATCAAAGACAAAACATTCGCCTTGCCACAAACTGTTTTGCTCCGGCATTTCTTCCAGGTACTTCAGAATGCCGCCATCGAGGTGATAAACCTCATCAAAGCCCTGCTCTTTTAAATAGGCGGTGGATTTTTCACAGCGAATACCGCCGGTACAAAACATCGCGACTTTTTTGTGTTTGGTTTTATCCAGATTCTCAGCGGCCCATTGCGGGAATTCGCGGAAACTGGTGGTGTTAGGATTCACGGCGTTTTTAAAAGTACCGATGGCAACTTCGTAATCGTTGCGGGTATCAATCAGAATTGTGTCTGGGTCTTCAATCAGCCGGTTCCAGTCTTCGCCTTTGACATAAGTGCCGACGATATGTTGCGGGTTCACTCCCGGTACACCCATGGTGACGATTTCGGTTTTTAATTTGACTTTAGTACGGTAAAACGCCGGCTCATCGGCAAAAGATTCTTTATAAGACAGGCCTTCGAAACGGCCATCGGCATCCAGCCACTGCCGCACAGCGTCTATGCCATCACGGGTGCCGCAGATAGTGCCGTTGATGCCTTCTTCGGCCAGCAACAGGGTACCTTTGACTTTATTCAATACCAGATGCTGATACAACTTATCCCGCAGTTCAACGTAATCAGGCAAATTCACAAACTTATAGAGCGCAGCAACAACGTACATATTTCACCTTTTATGCAATAAGCCGGACCGCAAATCCGGAGCAGAAAAACAGCGGCGAATTATACCTGTGACCTGCGAAAGTGCAATCAGTGCAGCACGGTGCCAACCTGCGGTGCGGCAATTTCCAAAACCTGTTGGCCATCGGTGATTTGCAGCATATCGTCATCACGCCAGACACTCAGTTGCATATTGGCTTTGAGCATCAGCGCAAATTCGTTGAGCGTGTCAGCACTGACGCCACAGATCTGCAGATTGGCGCTTTGTTTATGCGCCTGCAGATACTTCTGCTGCACATATGCCGGTAACATCAGCAGCACCTGGTCACTTTGATGGCAGGCCCGTTGCAGCTGTTTGTCGTTAGGGACCGCCACCTGGCACCAGAGCCGATAATGACTGTGTTCATCTTTCACAAACAGATCTGGCCCCTTGCCTGCAGTGACCGCCAGCGCCGGTGCATACTCATACAGACTGAGCAAAGACAGCAGCCGAAGACAGAAATGTTCCACCTCTTCGGCGTTAAATGGTGACAGATAGCGGATCTCGTGTAAAAAGCGCTGGCTGGCTGCATGGTTATAAAACAGCTCCAGCCGCACGACTTTCATTGCCAGTTGCATATAGCCCCCTTCTAAGGTGACAAACCACAGCAGTTAGAGTGTAGAAGCCTGCGTATTGTCTAGCATAATTCGTGCTCATTGGGCTTAAGTGCGCACT
>CBFGPY010000800.1:0-1783 GCA_965650755.1 uncultured Chromatiaceae bacterium
GTAATCGGCCAGAATGTGGGAGTCATAGCGTTTGCTTTCCACCATTTGCACCACGTGGTCATACAGTTTTGGCGGTTCAAACTGACCGTAGGCTTTTTTGCGCAGATGGAACACTGCGAGACGGGCAGCCATGTACTGGTAGTCCGGCGTTTCTTTTGAGATCAGATCCGCTGCAGCTTTGATAATAGTTTCGTGGATATCCGCAGTTTTGATGCCATCGTAAAACTGAATATGGGATTTCAGTTCAACCTGGGAGACTGACACGTTCTGCAGACCTTCTGCCGCCCAGTCAATGACGCGGTGAATTTTATCCAGGTCCAGTGGTTCGCGGGTACCGTCTCTTTTGGTTACGTATAATGGCTGATTCATTGCGAAAGAGTTCCGTCTTAGTTGTAATTTTTAGGGTTGTCGCTGACTGCTGTCAGGCTGCCTGCCCGCAAGAGAAGGGCTGTCCGGCGCCGTCAGTGGCAAAGAAACCGGAAGCACTAGATATAGGGCTAAAAGCATAACGAATCACAAGATAAGGTGGATCAAATTCGAATGCAACCCTAAAAATTTTGCAAAAACAGGCTTGATTTCTGCTATGTAAGTAGTCACTAACTTGTCAGCTGCGAGCCGTTGAACGGATCGCAGGAAGCAAGCGATCCACGCGAAAAAAATTGAATTAAATTGATCGGTTAAAAAGTAAAAAGTACTGTCTGAAAAGCAAACAGCATGCGGCCAGACGTCTGCTGAAAAGCTGAGCATGACTGCAAACAAAGGGTAAATGTCAGGTTAGCAAGATGCCCTTTGCCAAAAAGAAAAAACCGCCACTGCGGCGGTTTTTGTTAGAAAGAAGACAAACTACAAAGTCGGGGTTAGCGCCAGTAAATGGTCGACCCGGCAATCCGCGCCCCACAGCTCTGGGGTATCTGTGGCGGCGATAAAACCATAGTCAGCGATGATTGACGTCATGCCGGCCCGGTTGGCAGCTTCAATATCGCGCTCTGCATCGCCGATGTACCAGCAGTCTGCCGCAGCCACCCCCATTTTATGCGCCGCAACCCAAAGCGGCACCGGACTGGGTTTACGCTGATGCAGACTGTCACCGCCCAGCAGAATTTGGCATTGTTCCATGCCGTGCATTTGCCTGAGCATGGCCGCTGCAAGTTTATAAGGCTTGTTGGTGACAATGCCCCATGGGATTTTACGTTCTTCGAGCTGCGGTAAAAATTCATCAGCGCCACCGAACAGCTTGCTGTGCACTGTTAAATGCTGCTGATAGAAATCCAGCAACTCATTGCGTAGTTGTGTAAAAGGCAGGTCTTTAAGGGCCGCACCAAAGCCAAGCTCCAATAAGCCTTTGGCGCCGTGTGACGCAACCGGCCGGTATTGTTCTGCGGTAGCCGGAGCAAACCCATATTTAACCAGCACATGATTCAGCGCTGCGCCTAAATCATCAGCCGTGTCGACTAAAGTGCCGTCTAAATCAAATAAAACTGCCTTTGGCTGGCGCAGTATCTGACCGGTTTTTACAGAGATCAGCATGGTTTGCGCGCCACCACGAAGTAATTCACGTCGACGCCATCACCAATACGGAAGCTTTGATTCAGTGGGTTATAGTGCAGGCCGGTACAGTCGACTAACTCCAGGCCGGCTGCTTCAATAAATCGCATCAGTTCAGAAGGGCGGATAAATTTTTGAAAATCATGTGTGCCTTTGGGCACCAGTTTTAATAAATGCTCGGCGCCGAGGATGGCAAACAGGTAACTTTTGGCGGTTTTGTTCAAAGTGGAGAACACCA
>CBFGPY010000801.1:0-1775 GCA_965650755.1 uncultured Chromatiaceae bacterium
CCAGATCCGTAGCATTGCTATAGCCAAGTTCTGCTGCTTTACGGCAACGCTCGACGTTGACAGATAAATGCGGCAGGCAGGTCGCCAGCACCAGCAAACATTGTTGCCAGGTGCTCATCAAATCAAAAAAGCCTTGTTTATCTTCCTGCATATCTTTGTTGTAAGCCAATGGCAGGCCTTTGAGGATATGCAGAATCGCGACTAAATGCCCGAGTACCCGGCCGGTTTTGCCACGTAATAATTCAAACACATCCGGGTTTTTCTTCTGTGGCATCAGTGATGAACCACTGGAAATTGCATCGCCCAACTTAAAGAAACCCGCTTCGCCGGAGCAGAAGAAAATTACATCTTCGGATAAACGCGATAAATGCGTCAGACAGATGCTGGCACAGGCGGATAACTCAACAACATAATCACGATCTGATACCGCGTCGAGACTGTTGCGTGCAGCCTGGCTAAAACCCAGCCGCTGCGCTAAAGCTTGCCGGTCCATCGCCACACCAGTGCCAGCCAAAGCGCCTGAACCCAGCGGGCAACTGTCGAGGCGTTTTAACGCATCTTCAATCCGGCTTAAATCGCGACGGAACATTTCGACATACGCCAGCGCCCAATGACTGACCAAGACCGGTTGTGCGCGTTGTAAATGGGTAAAACCCGGCATCACAGCGCCGTGATGCAAGCGGGCGAAATTGAGTAATGCGCCGATAGCACCAGTCAGCGCTTGCTGCACCAGCTGCGCATTCAACCGGCTCCACAAGCGTAAATCGGTGGCGACCAAATCATTGCGCGACCGGCCGGTATGCAGCTTTTTCGCAATGACGCCGATTTTTTCGCCGAGTTTCAGCTCTACCCAGCTGTGAATATCTTCTTCCGCGGTCTCAAGCGGCAGCTGTGGATTGGCACTGACTTCATCTGCCAGCTCGGCTAGCGCCAGATCCAGCGCTTTGGCTTCATCGGTCGTGATGATGCCGCCTTCCAGCAGACCACCGGCCCATGCACGCGAACAGGCAATATCCTGCTGTGCCAGCAGATAGTCAAAACTCAATGAATCATTAAATGCCCGGAATTCTTCCAGACTCGCTTCCTGAAAGCGGCCGCCCCACATCGCCATAACCAACCTCAACAAATCTGATGAACAAAAGCCGGGCAAGCCCGGCGTTTTTCTAACTCTTTCCGGCGTTATTCCTTCACGCTGTGCAAGGCACGGATGCGGCTTGCCAGGCTGTACAGGCGGATAAAGCCAGCGGCATCCTTCTGGTTATACACTTCATCGCCGTCAAAAGTGGCGAAGGCTTCAGAATAGAGGCTGTTCGGTGAGCGGCGTTTTGCCACTGTGACCTGGCCTTTATACAGTTTCACTACGATGTCGCCGGTCAGTTGCTCTGCCAGTGAGTTCGACGCGGCGAACAGTGCATCTTTTAATGGCGTGAACCAACGGCCGTCATACACCAGTTGTGCCACTTCCAGACCGACTTCTTCACGGTATTTCAATGAAGTGCGGTCATACACCAGCGATTCCAGTGCACGCAGTGCCGCCACAATGATGGTGCCACCCGGTGTTTCATAACAGCCACGTGACTTCATGCCAACTAACCGGTTTTCAACGATATCAATCCGGCCGACGCCATGGATAGAACCAGCTTTATTCAGTTGTTCAATGGCTTCAACACCTGACACTGCTTTGCCGTCAATCGCCGTCAGTTCACCTTTTTCAAAGCTTAATTGAATATATTCAGCTTTATCCGGTGCCTGCTCCGGTGAATTGGTCCACATCC
>CBFGPY010000802.1:0-1774 GCA_965650755.1 uncultured Chromatiaceae bacterium
CTGATGCGGCGGAACCGGCAGAATTCAGTTGGACAGCGGAATCACACCAGGGATTTTATGCTGATGTTACGCAGGATGGCGTAATTGACTTGTTGTTACAGGCAAAAAATGCCCGACATCAGCATTTCTTAATCGCTGGTAATAAGTCAGAAACTCAGCCTTTTGATTTGCGTCAACGCATTGAACTACCAGCAACTATTCAGGGAAGTAGCTGGTTTGTCGATGAAGCTGCGTTGTTGGCGTTCCAAAGCCAACAAAAAAGTGGCGCAAAACTACTGATGTTCCACCACAAAACGGCTAGTGCATGGCTGTTTGACACTTTGCGTAGTGCAGCAGATTTCCAGAGACCCAAGCAGCAATATCAGGCCAAACAGCATTCATGGTTACTTGAAGCGGCAAATGCCCGCTTTTATGCCGGTGATTTTGACGGTGACGGTGAGCAAGACTTGTTAATTCTCAATGCAAATACTGGCAATCATCAGGTCGTGCCATTTGATAAAAATAATCAGTTCAAAACTGCCCGGCTGGTCGCCCAGCAATCGCCATGGGGCCTGAAAACAAAAGAGCGCATTATCATCCGGGATTTTAATCTGGATGGGACCGATGATGTGTTTGCATTATCAAATGATGGTTTGTCGCCAAATTATCTGGTTTATGGTGACAAACAACAGGGATTCCATAAGGCTTCCGGCAAAGCAATTCATGTGTTGCAAAACGAGCTGAGCTGGGCAGATAACAAAGCAGGGATCAGGCCCGTTGTACGTAAGTCGAATCGCCAGACCCTGCTTTTCCGGGTTTACAACGCGAATGAACAATCAAAAGCCAACGCTCATTGTTTGGGATGGTTGTATGACACGGAAACCGACCAGACGCAGGAACTTTGCAATTTAGCTAATAAAGATAATTTTCGAAATGGCGATTTCGTCCCTGCGAGCGACATTCTGAATGAATGCCCAATAGAACTCGTGGTCCCGTTACAAAACACTCTGATACAGGACTGTGTCCCGAATCAGAATATACCCCTGACGCCATCGATCCCGCCTCAAGTCAGCAGCAATGTGTTTAATGTCGGCGCAAACTTTAACGTACAACTGGCCAATACAAACGATTTCCGGGCTGTGGAATATCAAGTTTATGCTGAAGATCAATCTGGTAGCTATGAACAGATTGCTAGGGTTTCAGCACCACCAGTCAGTAACGGTGTGAACTTTATAACTATCAATGTGAAGTTTACTCGCATTGGTACTTTTAGCTTGTTGTACCGGGTATGTAACAGTGAAGGCTGTTCCGGATTTAGCCCGAATTCAGATAACTTCCAGATCCAGGCACCTCAGGTCATTCATCGGGTGAACGCTGTCGCAGGGGCAAATGGCAGCATCAGTCCGGCGACTCGTGATGTCCCACATGGTCAGACTACTACATTTACCGTAACGGCCAACCCTGGATACACTGCCTCCGCCGCCGGTTGCTCTGGACAACTGGTTGGAACCACCTACACAACAGGTCAGATAACCAACGCCTGTAACGTCAATGCCACCTTTACTGCAATCCAACTGCCACAGGTGAGTAGCCCGGCCATATCCCCCAATGGCGGCATCCATTCAGGGTCAGTGTCGGTGAGCCTGAGTTCGGCAACCACAGGCGCTACTATCCGCTACAGCACCAATGGAACGGATATCAGCACCAGTTCGCCGGTATATTCTGCACCTTTTACTTTAACTGCCAATGCCACAGTTAAAGCCAGAGCTTTTAAAGCAGGCATGACAGACAGTGC
>CBFGPY010000803.1:0-1768 GCA_965650755.1 uncultured Chromatiaceae bacterium
ACCTGCTTTACGACTGACTGGGAAATTTATCTGGTCCGCTCTTGCTGTTTTTTTCAACATCACCGGTTTAAACCGCGACAGAAGCCTGGCCGCGCAAGAACTCATTGAAGCAATTTCTTTGCCATTACAGAGCACCATGATAGTTCAATAAGCGCGCAGCAGAGCAGCACGAATCATCAGGTTTATTTTTTCGAGAGCGGCTGTATTGGGCTGAATTCTTGCTATCGTTAGCGCTGCCGCCTGGCGCTGCACAGAAGCGGGGCAATTTCAGTTAATCCGCACTTTTTAAGTGCATTATCGCACCATGTTGGTGCATTTTTAACTGAATGCGTCGCCGTTATACCTTATATGTTTTTTAAAATCATACATTTAGGATTCTGGCATAGCTTTAGCATTAGGAGCGCAACCCGGCGGCAAGCCGCACCTGAACCTTAGTTTGAGTTGAATCCGGAGGAATGCATGTCTGCATCGAACGTTCTGAGTTTTATGAAAGAAAACGACGTGAAGTTTGTTGATTTACGTTTTACTGACACCAAAGGTAAAGAGCAGCACGTTACTATTCCTGCCAGCCAAATTGACGAAGATTTCTTCGAAAACGGCAAAATGTTCGACGGCTCTTCAATCGCCGGCTGGAAAGGCATCAATGATTCAGACATGATCCTGATGCCAGACGCCAGCACTATGCTGCTGGATCCATTCTTCGAAGAAACCACCATTTTAATCAGCTGTGACGTGATAGAGCCAAGCACCATGCAAGGTTACGAGCGTTGCCCGCGTTCTATCGCTAAACGCGCTGAAGAATACTTAAAGTCTACCGGCATCGCCGACACAGTGCTGTTTGGCCCTGAGCCAGAGTGGTTCATGTTTGATGACGTGCGTTTCAAAAACGACATGTCAGGTTCTTTCTTCAAAGTTGACTCTTCAGAAGCAGCCTGGAACTCAGACGCTGAATATGAAGATGGCAACAAAGCCCACCGCCCAGGTGTAAAAGGCGGTTACTTCCCGGTACCACCAGTAGACCAACACCATGATATCCGTAGCGCTATGTGTATGGTGCTCGAAGAAATGGGTCAGGTTGTTGAAGCGCACCACCACGAAGTGGCGACTGCCGGTCAGAACGAAATTGCGACCCGTTTTAACACGCTGACGAAAAAAGCGGACGAAATTCAGCAACTGAAATATGTCGTGCACAACGTGGCACACATGTACGGTAAAACAGTGACTTTCATGCCAAAACCAATCGTTGGTGACAACGGTTCAGGCATGCACTGCCACCAGTCTTTAGCAAAAGATGGCGTCAACCTGTTTGCCGGTGACAAGTATGCAGGCCTGTCAGAAACTGCGCTGTACTACATTGGCGGTATCATCAAGCACGCGAAAGCAATCAACGCGTTCACTAACCCGTCAACCAACTCATACAAGCGTCTGGTTCCACACTATGAAGCCCCGGTGATGCTGGCTTATTCAGCGCGTAACCGTTCTGCTTCTGTGCGTATTCCACTGGTACCAAGTGCAAAAGCACGTCGTATCGAAGTACGTTTCCCGGATCCGGCGGCTAACCCGTACCTGGCATTCGTTGCTCAGCTGATGGCTGGTCTGGATGGTATCCAGAACAAGATCCACCCAGGCGATGCAATGGACAAAGACCTGTACGACCTGCCACCAGAAGAAGAAGCACTGATCCCACAAGTGTGTGGTTCTCTGGACGAAGCGCTGGACGCACTGGAAGCCAACCGCGGTATCTTCACCAAAGGTGGCGTGATGTCAG
>CBFGPY010000804.1:0-1755 GCA_965650755.1 uncultured Chromatiaceae bacterium
GAATGTCCTGATAAGACAAAGTGTGCAGGTCGGTAAATCCATCCGAGAATTCCAGTGATTCACCGTTGGCGGTCAAAGCACGGAAAGTCCGCTGCCCGGCAGCTCTTGCTTCTGCCGGCACATCGTTGACATCAACGGATAAAAACCAGCGCACCCGGGCTTTTTGATACTCAAGGTACCCCGCCGCTTTGGTTGGGCTGTAGTGATGCAGGGTATTTTGCTGCAAAGCGCCAAACAGATAATGCAGCATATCGAAAAAATGCACGCCTATATTGGTTGCGATACCGCCGGATTTTTTCTCATCACCTTTCCAGGACTGCAGGTACCAGTTACCACGTGACGTAATATAAGTCAGGTCGACGTCAAATTTCTGACCCGGATTACTGAGTCTTACTTTCTCTCGGAATGCTCTTATCGCCGGATGTAAACGTAACTGCAAAATAGTATTGACCTTGCGGCCTGTGTCTTTTTCTAAATCAATCAGACCGTCGATATTCCATGGATTCAGTACCAATGGTTTTTCGCAAATCGCATCTGTGTTGGAGCGCAGCGCAAAACGCACATGGGAGTCATGCAGATAATTTGGAGAACAAATAGATAGATAATTCAGCTGCTTACCATGATTCGCCCGGCGGAGTTTATCGATATGGCGGTCAAAACGTTCAAATTCAGTGAAAAAATGTGCTTCAGGAAACCAGGAATCCAAGATCCCGACTGAGTCGTTTGGATCTAATGCCGCAATCAGCTGATGACCGGTCTCTTTGATCGCTTTCATGTGACGCGGCGCAATGTAGCCCGCTACGCCGATAATGCCAAAATTACTCATGATGTGACTCCCGCCGCAGTGCTTAACTGACTATCGGCAGCAAAGCGCCGAACTGTAGCGCAGCTAATGCAAAATCAACTCCAACCTACTCAGCTTACGCCAAGAACATGTGCCGGATTCTGTACCACGGGCCAACGATACGGGTGGGATCCTAACCACAATTCCAATAACAGCAATGACCACAAATGATAAACACTCCAGGTTGGTAATATCTGGTTACTAAGCTGCTTCAGAATTTCCGGACCAAGCACACCATCAAGTGCCATTCCACCCAGATCAATTCGGCGCTTCAGTTCATGCCAAATCGGTCCTTTGGCTTTTTGCATAAATGGGTCGATACCAAAGCCTTTTTTCGGTCGGTTTAACCATTCTTGCGGGATGTATTGCTGAGCAACCTGACGCAGCAGATACTTTCCTCGACCATCTGCCAGCAATGCCTGTTCATCCAAACTGGCGGCAAACTCTGCTAACTCTGGGCACAGATAAGGCGTTCGGCACTCCAGCGCATGCTGCATACTCATCCGGTCTACCTTGGCCAGTACCACCGGCAGATAATACCGCACGTCCGCTGCACGAACCCGGTGAATCACCGCCCGTTGATCTAAATCCAATGCGCGCCGGCACGCAAGTAGCTGATCTGAAGCCAACGCAGGCACAGAGCCGAACAAATCACGTAAATAATGATCAGGGAACAACTGGCCCATAAAACTGTAGTACTCGCGCCCCAGATGCCAGCGCCTGGCGGCCATATCGGCCTCGCGACCAGCCGCTTTTTGCTTCAGCTCCAGATAGCGGCTATAACCACCAAACAACTCATCGCCGCCGTCTCCGGTTAACGCGACCGTCACCTTTTGCCTAGCCAACTGAGAAATAAAATAAGTGGGCACACAAGAGCTGTCGCAGTTAGGTTCATCCAAACAAGCAGCCAT
>CBFGPY010000805.1:0-1755 GCA_965650755.1 uncultured Chromatiaceae bacterium
GACCAATTACAAGTCGAAATCAGTTACAGGCCTAAAGCCGGCGTCGACGAACAGTTGCTGCAGCAGCAAATCCGCACTGTGCTGCGCGCCAAACGTGGCCTCGCCGGTAACGCGCCGGACCCATTTGAATTTATCACGGCCGAGAAAATGAAAAGCCAGTTTAACCAGGTGCTCAATTCGGTCACTATGGTCGCGGCCGGTGTGGTTGGCATCAGTTTGCTGGTCGGTGGTATCGGTGTGATGAATATCATGCTGGTGTCAGTGACAGAGCGCACCCGCGAAATTGGCATCGTCAAAGCACTGGGTGCCACACCCCAAGTGATCTTGCTGCAGTTTTTATTAGAAGCCGTGCTGCTAAGCCTGTTTGGTGGTTTGCTCGGGCTATTGCTCGGCTATGGTGTCGCCGCTTTGCTTGGCGCCTTAATCCCCAGCCTCAGTGATACTGTGGTGCCGTTGTGGGCGGTGTTGCTATCGCTGGGTTTTACCACTTTTATCGGCGTGGTATTTGGCCTGATGCCGGCCGTCAAAGCCGCCAGACTTGCACCTATTGATGCGCTGCGGTATGAATAAGCCGTTGAAATTTATCAGAACAGGAGCGCCAATGACGACTATCGCAGCAAACGGCTGGCAGCAACGCCTGCAGCGCTGGTGGCGCGTCAGTTTTCAGTGCTCTGCGGCCTATTTGTGGGTCAGCCTTGGCGCTTATCTGCTGTATCTGGTGTTTTATCTGCTGTCGATCAGCGTGATGTTCAAAGTACCAAGCCTGGATTTGTACCTGATGGCTTTGGTACGCGGCCTGTTGGATACCGGGCTGATGGTGCTGTTCTGCCATTTTCTGATCCGGCCTTACCTGAAGCTGGAGCTGCTGCCCCGGGGCCGCTATGGCAGTAATCTGTTTGGTTTTTTGTTGTATTCGCTGTTGCTTGGCCAATTGCTGATGTTGCTGTCACTGAATATTGCCGAACTCACGCCAATGAAAGAACTGGATTTACGGGATATGACGATCCAGCAGTCGGGCGGTCAGCAAACTCATTTGCAGATTGGCAAAGCCACTTTGCAGCTGATTGGCGGTTTTAATCAGGCAGTGATTTTCTGGCTGTGGGCACTGGCTTATGTGTTCTGGGGCACTTTGGTCAGTAAACGGCAGATGCAAAAACAAATGCATCAGGCGCAGCTGCAGCAGCTGACGAATCAGCTGAACCCACACTTTTTATTCAATGCACTCAACAGCATCCGCGCCCTGATTTATGAAGATCAGGACAAAGCTGCCGCCACTGTGACGCAGCTCTCAGAGCTATTCCGCTTCCATTTGCAGGCGCATTTAAAGCCGTTATCGACGCTGGCCGACGAATGGCAAATCGCTTCGCAATATCTGCAGATTGAGCAGGTGCGGCTGGAACAACGGCTCAAGCTGGACCTGCAGTTTGATGAGCAGCTGTGGCAACAAAAACTACCAACCTTAAGCCTGCTGACACTGGTGGAAAATGCGATTAAACACGGTATAGCGCCACTGCCACAAGGCGGCCGGCTCTGGATTAAAAGCCGCCCGGTCGCGAGCGGCTGGCAGCTGATTGTCGGTAATAGCTGCGCGGGCCTCAGCAGCGCACACGGCACCCGCACCGGGCTGAAAAACCTGCGCCAGCGTCTGGCATTATTGCCGGGCCGGCATCACCTGCATATCGAACCGCAGCTGGAGCAATATCAGGTCTGCATCGAATTTGAAGCCGGTCTGCTGGACCCGAGCGCAGACCCCGC
>CBFGPY010000806.1:0-1750 GCA_965650755.1 uncultured Chromatiaceae bacterium
GCCAGCAGGAGATAAACCGCAAACTGCCATTTCAGCACAAAACGAATGCAAAGCTGGTAACCGGACTGCACCCGATCAAGCTGGCAGCCGCCTAAATTCTGACTGACAAAAGGTGGCAGTGTCATCGACAGCGCCAGCACCACCAGACAGGCAATACTTTCGATCCGGGCGCCGACACCAAAAGCCGCCACAGCATGTGCACCATAACTTGCCATCACTGCAGTTAAAATCGCCATCGCCAGCGGCGTTAACATATTGGCTCCGGCGGCCGGTAAGCCGATTTGCAGAATGCGCCGGCTGATGCGGATAAATTCGCCAAATGGCTGATGACCGGCATCGACCAGTTTGCGCCGCACCATAATCAAATAGAGAATTAAACTGAAACTGACCGCCCAGGAAATCACACTGGCGATAGAAGCCCCTTCTACCCCCATCGCCGGCACCGGGCCCCAGCCGAAAATCAGAATAGGATCCAGGATGGCATTAATCAGGCCAGAACAGGCCATCATCAAACTCGGCGTTTTAGTATCGCCGGCAGCCCGCAGCACAGCGTTGCCTATCATTGGGGTGATTAACAGCACAGAACCGGCAAACCACCAGCTCATATAGTCATGGATAAAAGGCAAAGTGTCATCGGTTGCACCAATCAGCCGGAACAGCGGTTCCATGCCAACATAACCAATCAAGGACAAAATCGCGACCAGATAAGCAGATAACCATAAAGCAGCCAGCCCATCTGCCCGTGCCATCGCGGTATCCCCACTGCCGTGCGCTTTGGCGATCACCGCCGAAGTGCCGATGCTGAGCCCTATCGCCAGACTGATGACCGTAAAAGTGACCGGGAAAGTGAAACTGACTGCTGCCAGCTCGTGCGTGCCCAGCATACTGATAAAAAAGGTATCCACCAGGTTAAACGACATCAGCGTGATCATGCCAAACAACATCGGAATGGTCATCCGGGTCAGAATTTGCCGGATATCGCCCTGAGTCATATCAATTTTTGCTTTGGAAGAGCTGGACATAGCTACCTGCGGAACAACAGAAAGCCACCATTGTAGAGAAAAGCCGGCTGAGGCTCTATCCGGATCGGTAAAAAACTCTGTAACCAACAGTGTTGGCTGCATTTTCGGCGCTTCGCGCCTAAAAATAGTTCACAAGCTGCAACATCGCTGAAATATCCGGCGACTTGTGGATTATTCAGCCCGTCTGATATTTCAATGCTTTTTCATCTTATTGTTTTATATAGGTTTTATTTTTTATTGATTTAATCTTGATCTGGCTGCAAGCCGCATTTCTATTGGTCTTGCACAGGGGCAGCACGGCTCATGCACAGAGTTATCCACAGTTTCTGTGAGTAAGATCGCCCAGCCCGCGTCACCGCTGGATTTGCGCATATCGCCAGTTCTACAGCCTTTGATCCGACTATGCACTGAGCATTGCATCACTATGCAAAGCACAATAAAAATGCCGGCAAATCCATCGCTTTGGCTAAAGAATCAGCGCTTGAATCACTACACCCCAAAAGCGCTGGCGAAAGTGTTGACAGCCCGTTTTCGGAGCATTAGTATTGCGCCCCGTTGCAGAGACAGTTCCCTAGTAGCTCAGCCGGTTAGAGCGGCGGACTGTTAATCCGTAGGTCGTTGGTTCGAGTCCAACCTGGGGAGCCACTGTTTCCAGCAACCAAGATATTCTCAATTCCCTAGTAGCTCAGCCGGTTAGAGCGGCGGACTGTTAATCCGTAGGTCGTTGG
>CBFGPY010000807.1:0-1749 GCA_965650755.1 uncultured Chromatiaceae bacterium
CTTTGGCTTTGCCTTTGAGATAAGTGATACGTTTGCCATCCGGCGCATAACTCAGCGACTTGGGTGCAGTGCCACTGAGCGCAGGCTCAGCAAACAAACGCGGTAAATCAAGTGTTTGCGCGGACGCAGTCGACAAAAGGCCGACGCTGTAGATGACGCCGGACAGAATAGTTTTTTTCATGGATGGTCCGAAAAAGGGAGTCAGAACCTGCATCTAACTGTACTGGCAAGTTTTTTTCAAGCGCAAAAGCGCCAGTTGACGGCCCTGTCCGACCAGCGCCAATGCACGTCGTATCTGACATACTCCCTTTTTGGGGACTAAAAAGGGACAAATTTTGCAAACATTTTGAGACAGAACAACAAATTCAGCCGTTGGACAAATGAACTTAATTGCAATAAGTTAGTCTTGCGCGCCGAAAAAATAAAAACAGTGCCGCAGTATATCCAGGATAAACATAATAAAAGGCAACCCAATGAAAATGACTACCTCAATTCATCCACTGTCAGCCTGCATCAAGGCGGCGGTGACCGGCGGTACGCTGATGCTGTTAGCGGGCAGCCCACTGGCTCTGGCACAAGATGCCGGCGCCGACAAAAAAGCCGAACAAGACGTTGAAAAAATCGTTGTCGTCGGTTCACGCGGTGCACCACGCTCAGTTGGTGATTCTGCAGTGCCGGTTGACGTGATTTCAGCAGACGAATTTAATAAAAACGGTCCGAGCGACATGATGACGCTGATGAGCGCAGTAGTGCCATCTTTTAACGTCAACACACAACCAATCAACGATGCGTCAACTCTGGTACGTCCGGCCAACTTACGTGGTCTGCCACCAGACAGCACGCTCGTCTTAGTGAATGGCAAACGCCGTCACCGCTCTGCGGTCATCACTTTCCTCGGCGGCGGTTTATCAGATGGCTCACAAGGCCCTGATATTTCTACTATCCCTTCTATTGCACTGAAACAAGTCGAAATTCTGCGCGACGGTGCTGCGGCACAATATGGTTCTGACGCCATTGCCGGTGTGATCAACTTCCGGCTGAAAGATGCCAGTGAAGGCGGTGCTATCGAATTAAAGACCGGCCAGCATTATGATGGTGACGGTGACTTACGTCAGGTTAGTGCCAACGTCGGCCTGCCATTTACTGACAATGGCTTTGCCAACTTCAGTACGGAATTTAAACAATCAGACCCAACCAGCCGCAGCGTACAACGTGGTGATGCCGCCGGTTTAGTCGCAGCGGGCAATACTAATATTGCTAATCCGGCCCAGGTCTGGGGTTCGCCGGAAGTTAAACGTGACTTCAAAGTATTCGGTAACATCGGTCTTGAAGTGGCCAAAGAAAAAGAATTTTATGCCTTTGGTAACTTCGCCCAGCGCGACGTAGAAGGTGGCTTCTACTTCCGTAACCCACAGACCCGTGGTGGCGTGTATTCAAATGACGGTGGCGAAACACTGTTAATCGGCAACTTAGATACCACTAAAGGTGCCTGCCCGACTATTGGTCTGACAGGTCAGTCTTTTAGCCAGATCTCCAGTAAAGTGAACGCATTACCTGCACACTGTTTTACGTTCTTCAAATCTCTGCCAGGCGGTTTCACACCGAAGTTCGGCGGTATTGTCACAGATGCATCTTTGGCAGCCGGCCTGAAAGGCACCTGGGCAAATGGCTGGAACTTTGACTTAAGTTCCACTTATGGCCGCAGTGAAGCTGAGTTCTATATTAAAAACACCATCAACGCCTCAATGG
>CBFGPY010000808.1:0-1748 GCA_965650755.1 uncultured Chromatiaceae bacterium
GAGCTGACGGCGGGCAGCATGGTACAACCTGTCAGTTTGTGTTACGTGATTGGCACTGAAGTGCCGGCACCCGGCGGCGTCAGCAGTCTGGAACAACATCTTCAGCCAACAGCTGTAGGCAATGTGCGAAACACTATCCATTTACACCAGGCGGCCTTTGCAGCTTTGGGGTTAGGCGCTGAGGTCTGGCAAAAAGTCATTGCTGTGGTGGTGCAGCCCGGCGTTGAATTTGATAACACCAAAGTGCATGTGTTTGACGCAGCGGCTAGTACGCAACTGGCTGAATTTATTGCCAAAGACCCGCAACTTGTATTTGAAGCCCATTCGACGGACTTTCAGCCGCAAAACCGGTATCAGCAACTGGTGCAGCAGCATTTTGCCATTCTCAAAGTTGGCCCACAGCTTACTTTTGCGCTGCGCGAAGCCTTGTTTGCGCTTTGTTACATCGAACAGCAACTGGTGCCGGTTGAACAGCAGTCGCACCTGATCGCCGTCTGTGAGCGGGTGATGCAGCTGCAGCCGGGGCATTGGCAGAAATTTTATCCCGGTAATGTGCTGGAACAGCAGCTGTTGCGCCAATACAGTTACAGCGACCGCATCCGTTATTACTGGCAGTTGCCGGCACTACAGCAGGCAGTGCACCGATTGCTGCAGAATTTGCAGCAAAGCCCAATTCCGCTGCCGTTATTAAGCCAGTTCATGCCACAGCAGTATCAGGCCGTGCTCAATGGTTTGCTGGCCCCAGAGCCTGCGGCGCTGGTTGAACACCATATCCGCCTGGTGCTGCAGATGTACGCCAGTGCCTGCGGTTTGGCTGTTGTACCGTCTTTATCTGCGCAAGCAGCCTGAAACCGGGTCGGGGAGTTCTATTGTGGTTGCTTACTCTTTATCAAATTCAACAACACTGGGTCTTACTGCTACGGCGCTTTGTGAAGCCGCCGCAGAATGGACGGCGCGTGAAATTGCCCAGCAGCCAGGCGTTTGGCAGCAGATTGTCAATCAAATCGATGCTGACACAGAACTCAGGCACTGGTTCTCGGCCCAACTGGCCGAACCGGGTCTGCGCATCATTCTGACCGGCGCCGGGACTTCAGCTTATATTGGGCAGGCTTTGTTGCCAGCGCTCTCTGCCAGGCTAGCGCACCCGACGCAGCGGCTGGAGGCCATCAGTACCACAGATCTGGTCAGTAATCCGGCGCAGTATCTGCAGGCGCAATATCCAACTTTATTAATCAGTTATGGTCGCTCCGGCAATAGTCCGGAAAGCCTGAAAACCACCGAGCTGGCGGATCAGTTAGTGCCGGATTGCCGGCATCTGATCATCACCTGTAATGCCGCCGGGCGACTGGCGCAATATGGCCAGAACCATCGCCAGAGCAAAGTGTTGCAATTGCCGGAAGCTTGTCACGACCGCAGTTTTGCCATGACCAGTAGTTTCACCGGCATGTACCTGTCGACATTATGGTTGTTCCAGCCAGATGCATTGCAGCTGGAGACAACTGTCGAAGTCACTGCGCAGGTATTGGCGCAAAGTGCGGCGGTGCGTGCCGAAGCAGAGTTACCGGCTGAGCGAGTGGTGTTTGTTGGCAGCGGGGGGCTCGCCGGCATTGCCCGTGAAGCTGCATTGAAGTATCTCGAACTGACCGCAGGCCAGATCAGCAGTTTTTATGAAAGCAGCCTTGGCTTTCGTCATGGCCCGAAGTCGGTGGTGAATGCACAGACGCAAGTATTTATCCTGCGCTCAAACG
>CBFGPY010000809.1:0-1746 GCA_965650755.1 uncultured Chromatiaceae bacterium
GAAACGATCAAGCTCTGCTTTGCTGTATGATTCAGTTGGTTCAATCATCAGTGTGCCAGCGACCGGGAATGACATCGTTGGTGCGTGGAAGCCGTAGTCCATCAGACGTTTGGCGATGTCCATTTCGGTGACGCCAGTCGCTTCTTTCAGCGGACGCATGTCGATAATACATTCGTGCGCGACGCGGCCGTTGGTGCCTTTGTACAGTACCGGGAACATCGGGTCGAGTTTGGCCGCCATGTAGTTGGCGTTCAGGATGGCGTATTCAGTTGCCTGACGTAAGCCCTCGCCGCCCATCATTTTGATGTACATCCAGCTGATTGGCAGAATGCCGGCGCTGCCGAATGGCGCGGCCGATACTGCACCGTTGTTGGCGCCGGTGTCTTCGATTTTCACTACCGCGTGGTTTGGCAGGAACGGAGCCAGCTGTTTTTTCACGCCGATTGGACCCATGCCCGGGCCGCCACCGCCGTGTGGAATACAGAAGGTTTTGTGCAGGTTTAAGTGCGATACGTCAGCACCGATAAAGCCTGGTGCTGTCACACCAACCTGCGCGTTCATGTTGGCGCCGTCCATGTAGACCTGGCCGCCATGGGCGTGGATGATGTCACACAGCTCACGGATAGATTCTTCAAATACACCGTGCGTCGACGGGTATGTCACCATGATGGCCGCTAAACGGTCAGACACAGCTTCAGCTTTGGCTTTTAAATCGGCCATATCGATGTTGCCTGACTTGTCACAGTCAACCAGCACCACTTCGAAGCTCGCCATTGCCGCTGTTGCCGGGTTGGTGCCGTGCGCAGAGACCGGAATTAAACAGATGTTGCGGTGACCTTCACCACGGCTTTCGTGGTATTTGCGAATGGCAATCATACCGGCGTATTCGCCTTGTGCGCCTGAGTTCGGCTGCATCGACATTTGGTCGTAACCAGTGATGTTCACCAGCCAGTCAGCCAGTTCGCCAATCATCTGGTAATAACCTTCAGCCTGATTTTTTGGCACGAACGGGTGCAGCGCGCCAAATTCTGGCCAGGTCACCGGGATCATCTCAGCGGTGGCGTTTAACTTCATCGTGCACGAACCTAAAGAAATCATCGAGTGGTTCAGTGCTAAGTCTTTGTTTTCCAGCTTTTTGATATAACGCAGCATCTCAGTTTCGCTGTGATACTGGTTAAAGACCGGGTGCGTTAAGTACTTGGAAGTACGTACTAAATCAGCCGGAATTGAGTCAGAGCCTTTAGCAACGATCGCGGCGTCAAGCGCTGCAACGTCCAGGCCGTGGCCTGTGCCAAACACGATATCAAAGAGTTCAGCGATATCTGCAGCAGTGGTGGCTTCGCTGAAACTGACGCCTAAAGAGTCAGCCAGATCAGTCCGGAAGTTCACGCCAGCGGCTTCGGCACGGGCGATGACTTCAGCACGGTTAGCCAGGCTGAACGTCACAGTGTCGAACCAGGTGGTGTGCTTGAGCGCGACGCCTTTGGCGGTTAAGCCGGCAGCGAACACGTCAGCTGAACGGTGAATGCGCTCAGCGATGTTTTTAAGGCCTTGCGGGCCGTGGTACACGCAGTAGAAAGACGCCATGTTGGCCAATAACACCTGCGCAGTACAGATGTTCGAGTTGGCTTTTTCGCGGCGGATATGTTGTTCACGGGTTTGCATCGCCATGCGCAGTGCCTGATTGCCACGGCGGTCTTTTGACACACCGATGATGCGGCCTGGCATTGAACGTTTGTAATCGTC